>DASWRS010000531.1:0-17872 GCA_036403075.1 Kofleriaceae bacterium | reverse complement strand
GGGAACGGCGCGGCGGCGCGCTGCCGGCGCTGCAGCATCCAGCCGATCGCGCCGAGCACCACGCCGGCCCCGAGCGCGATGCCGAGCACGAGCACGAGCCAGCCGACCACGCCGCGGGACGAGGACTCGCGCGGGATCGCGCAGGTCACGTCGACGCAGTAGCCGGGGCACGGGTCGCGGCCGCACCGCGCCTCGGGGATCTTGACCTCGTTCGACGTCGCCTCGGTGCGGCCGACGGTGACGATCCGGAGCTTGCGCCCGGCGACGTCGGCGTCGGCCGGCAGGAAGTAGGTCAGCACGTACTGCTTGTTGATCTCCTCGGCGAGCTGCTGGAACGCCGAGCTCCACGACTCGGCGCCGCCGGTGCGCACCCAGCGGAACGTGCCGAGCGAGCGCCGCGACAGCTCGCCGAGCGTGAGCAGCGGCCGCCGCACGTTGCTCGGCGCGAACCCCAGGGTGTGGATCCGGACCCCGTCGCGGTCGGCGCGCACGCCGAACTGCGTGACGCGCTCGCGATCGCCGGCGCGGTCGCGGCCGTCGCCGATCACCACGATCAGCTTGCGGAGCGGTGCGCCCTCGGGCTTGGCCTTGGCCTTGCGGAGCAGGCGCATCGCGCGATCGAGCGTGTCGAGCAGCGCGGGCTCGCCGGCGCTGCCGTCCTGCGAGATCTGGTTGAGCTTGGAGCGCGCGGCCTTGAGCGAGCCGAGCTTGCCCGCGTCGGTGGCGTCGCCGTACGCCATGATCGCGGCCTGGGTCTGGTCGTTGAGCTTGGCGAGCACGGCGTCGTCGAGGCTCGACACGATCGTCGGCAGCACGTCGGCGTACGCGAGGTTGGCCTGGACCACGAACACGATCGCCATGTCCGCGCCGGTCGCGCTGTAGATCCCGCGGGCGAACGGCGCCTCGAGCTTGCTGCCGCCGACCATCAGCTTGATCGCCTTGGGATCGCTCAGCGGCAGCATCTGGCCCTGCAGCGCCAGCGCCGAGAGCTGGACGCGGAGCCGGAGGCCGCCGATCGAGGCCGGCTCGAGGTCGACCCGGTCGACCACCGCGCGGTAGCTCGCGGGCGCGGCGTCATCGGCCGGTGCGACGCCGGGCCGCACCGCCAGCACGCACAACGCCAGTCCGATCACGCACGTGGCGGACCTCATCTAGCCGGCGAAGGTAGCACTCCTATTGCGGGAGGCGGTCGCCGGCCCGCAGCGCGGTCGGCGGTCAGCCCGCGGGGCAGGTCGATCTGGACCTGGGGATCGAGGTCAGGGCAGATACCTCTGTCGACGACCCCCAGGCACGCCTCGCGCGGAGCGGCGGCCGGGGCTGCGGCCAGCGCGGCAGGCTCGCGGTGCGCGCGCGGCCGCGGCGCTGCGGGTGGGCGGGTGTCGGCGTCGCCCCTGGGAGCACAACCGGCGGAGATCATTACCCATGGCGCCGAGATCCCGAGCCGGTGCACAAACCTGGAACGTGGCGAGATCCGTGGTGTCATACCGCCGATGCGGGCGCTGGCCATGGTGGGTTCGTTTCAACGCACGACCTGGCCAAACCGTCCATACTAGGGAGCCCTCGATGAACGCAACGCCGACCACCATCGACTTCGTCGCCTCGATCTTCGTCCTCATCATCGTGGTGATCTCGGGGTTCACGCTGCTGGGGACGGGGGTGCTGATGGCGATCGGCGCCGTGTTCTCCAACCGGCCGCTGGTGACCTCGTGGCCCGCCGAGCAGGAGCACTCGTTCGGCGCGTTCGAGCGCCGCGGCGCGAGCGCGAGCTCGCTGGCCTGGGTGTTCAGCATCCTCGGCGCCGTCGCGCTGACGATCCTGGCGACCGGCATCTACTTCGGCGTCACGCCCGAGCGGCGCGACGTCACCAAGGACATGAACATGTCCAACTTGACCAAGCGGCGCACCGTCGCGCCCGCGGCCAAGCCCGATGCACCCGCGCCGGCGGCCGAGGCCGGCAAGCAGGACACCGCGGCGCCGGCCGAGACGCCGAAGACGGACACGCCGGCACCGGCCGAGGCGCCGAAGACGGACACGCCGGCACCGGCCGAGGCGCCCAACAAGCCGTAGACTCCGCGCGGTGACGCCGCGCCGGAGCATGGCAGCTGTCCTCCTCGGGGCTTGCGCGGGACAGCCGGCCACGCTCGGGTTCGCCTGCAGGATCGCGCGAGGGGCCGGCAGGAGCGCCCTTGCGGTGCGCCGGATCGGTCGCCGGATCGCTCCGGCCATCGCACTCGGGCTCGCCGCCGCCGCGTGCGGTGCGCGGACCACGCCCGGCCCGCCGCCGCGCGACCGGATCGCGATCGTTGCAGCCGAGCGCGGCGCCGAGGGCGTCCGGCTGGTGGCGATCGACGAGCACGGCGATCGCCAGTTCGAGCTCGTCCAGCCCGCGCCCGGCGTGGTCCGCGACACCAACCCCGTGGTGTCGCCCGACGGTGCGTGGCTGGTGTTCGCGTCGAGCCGCGGCCGCTCGGTCGATCAGACCAGCCTGTGGATCGCCCCGCTCGGCGTCGCGATGCCGCCGCGCCGGCTGACCGACGGTCCGGCGATTGATGCCCACCCGGCGTGGACGCCGGACGGCAGCGCGATCGTGTTCGCGTCGACGCGCGACGGCGGCAGCTTCGATCTGTGGCGGCTCGCGATCCAGGCCGGCCGGCCGGGCGAGCTGGTCCGGCTGACCCACGGCCCGGGGCACGAGGTCACCCCGGCGGTGGCGCCCGACGGCACGATCCTCTACGCCGAGGTGACGCCCGACGCCGATCGCCGCCAGATCGAGACCCACCTCGAGGCCCGCGCACCCGACGGCGCGATCCGCGCGCTGACCTCCGGCCCGGCGGACTCGTCGCCGGCGGTGTCGCCCGACGGCGCGCGGCTGGTGTTCGCCCGGCCGCAGGTCCACGGCGGCAAGCCCGACTCCGAGCTGTGGCTGATGGTGCGCAGCACCGGCGCGATCGCGCCGCTGGTCGATCTGCCGCTGACCGACGAGAGCGGCCCGGTGTGGTCGCGCGATGGCCGGTTCGTGTTCGCGACCTCGGTGCTGCGCGGCGCCGAGGGCCGGGTGGTGTTCTCGTCGATCATCCACGTCGACACCCGCGAGCCGCACCCGGTCGCGCGGATCCTCGAGGACCGGGTCGGCGCGATCGTCCGGCTCACCCCGGCGGTGACCGCGACCCCGCTCGACGCCGCGGCGCTCGACGCCGACCCGGAGTACCTGCACGAGCTCGCGGGGATCATGAGCCGGCTGATCGATCAGCAGGTCGCGCCGCCGCCCGGGCAAACCGTGCCGTCCGAACATCCTTGATCGGCTTTGCCGGGTTGTCCTAGCGTGGATGGCTTGGAGGAGGCGACATGCGTGGAACACTCAGTGTGATCGGGACTGCAGTGGTCGGGTTGGCGATGATCGGGTGTCCGCCGGGCGGCGTCGGCGGCGGAACCGGGACCGGGGTGAACCCCAAGGGGATTCCCAGGATTGCAGATCTCGACCGGCTGCGCGCCGTCGAGGCCGATGCGCTGCCGTTCGAGGGCTTGCGGCAGATCAACTTCTGCTTTGCACCGGCGGCGGTCGATCCGGCGACGATCAACGTCGATCGCTCGCTGTTCGTCCACGATCGCGCGACGCTCGACGCGGCCGACTTCTCGCTGAAGCGGACGCTGACCAAGATCGCCGGTGACGCCGTCGCCGCCGGGGCCACCGGCGCCACCGCGGAGAACCTGTTCCGCGATCTGTGGGACACCCAGAACCCGGCCGCGAGCGCGGCGGCGCCGGGCGGCGCGCAGTGCGACGACAACGGCACCACGCTCAACGGCTTCCCCAACGCGTGCCGCACGACCGACGGCCAGCAGGCCAAGGCGGCCAACCTCGATGCCGAGATGGCGACCTATCAGGCGGTCGGGGTGGTCAACCGGCTCGACCTCGCGGCCGAGGGCTGGAAGAACTGCGGCGAGCACCGGATCGTCTACGGCCGCGTCGGCGGCGCGATCCAGCGCAGCTTCATCATCTTCGAGGCGGTGCTGCCGAACCCGCGGCCGGGCTGCGAGTCGGGCTGCCGCGCCGTCGCCGAGCACTGGTACGGCCTGTCGAGCGTCGCCGATCCGGTCGAGCGCGCGAAGCGGCTCGAGAAGCTGTTCTACACCGGGCTGCCGGGCTACGAGCCGGTGGTCCGCGTCGACCACTACGCGGCCAAGACCACCGGCGGCTACAGCGGCGGCAGCGGCCAGATCCGGACCAACCAGTTCCTCCAGCAGCCGTGGATGCTCAAGGAGTTCAAGCTCGCGCTCGATTGCACCACCGCGCCGTGCCGGCTCGAGCCGGTCCCGATCCCGGTCAAGGTCAACCCCGACGGCAACCTGTGGATCGAGTCGACCACGGGCCTGGCGAACAACTTCCAGCAGAACGTCGTCCTGCCCCAGGTCGGCGCGCTGGCGGTCAACGACATCAACAAGTTCAGCTACCAGGTGCCGCTGCAGTTCGACGCGGCGCGCAGCCAGCCCCAGTCGCCCGGGCTCGCCGATCACTACTTCGAGTCGTACACCAACGTGCCGGGCGTGCCGGGCGGGTTCCGGTCCGCCCTGGTCACCGCCGCGGCGGCGACCTCGCCGGCCGTGACCGACAAGCAGCTGGTCAACCGCGCGCTCGCGATGAGCTGCGCGGGGTGTCACCAGCCGAGCAGCTTCGGGCTGCTCGCGGCCAACTCGATCGGCCCCGGCATGTCGTGGCCGGACTCGGCCGCGTTCGTCCACGTCCGGGCCGAGGCCAGCGGCGGTGTCCATGCGCTGTCGGCGGCGCTGACCACGACGTTCCTGCCGGCGCGCGCCCAGAACCTGGCATCGATGCTGAGCGACCGGGTGTGCTTCTGCCGGTTCCGCAAGCTCCCGATCGACACCGCGGCGTTCGAGAAGTCCGCGTTCGCGAGGCCGCCGACCACGCTCGATGATGTCCGCGCCGCCGAGGTCAGCCTCAAGCGGCAGATCGACGTCGAGCTCGAGCGCTCGAACCAGCCCAGGCTGCCGGACCTCGAGCCCGATCCGAAGGCCACCGGGCTCGTGCTCGAGGAGGTCAAGGCCGCCGGGCGCGATCCGATCGCGCAGTCCAGGGCGCTGCGCGCCGCGGTGCAGAAGCTCGTCGTGAGCGAGCCGCCGCGCAAGACGGTGACCGGACACTTCCGCACGGACTGACCTCGGCGTCCGGTCGGCAGGCGGCGATCCAACCGGCGCACGGTCTTGCGATCGAACTGCGCGAGCGCGTAGTGGACCAGGCGCCGGTCGAGCGCCGGCCACGGCAACACCTCAGGCCACGGCGGTGACCACCGGCTCGGGCTCGCTGTGGGCGAACACGCGCGCGCGGCGCAGCGACAGGAACACGTCATCGCCGTCGCGCAGGCCGAGCGCGGTGCCGCGCTCCCAGTCGAGGTCGGCGCGCAACCGCGAGCCGATCGCGGGGACCGATAGGTCGACCTTGAGGCCGCCCGACAGCGGCGTGACCCGGACGACCCGCGCGGCGAGCGCGCCGTCGGCCGGGGCGCGGGCGAGCTCGACGTCGTGGGGCCGGATGTAGACCCGGCCGTGGCTGTCGCCGTGGTGGTCGCCGCCGATCTGCAGCGTGACGCCGTGGATCCGCGCGTGGCCGTCGCTGAGCTCGGCGTCGAGCACGTTGACGTGGCCCAGGAACCGCATCACGAAGTCGTTGGCGGGCTGCTCGAACACGTCGGCGGGCGCGCCGACCTGCTCGACCCGGCCGTGGTTCATCACCACCACGCGATCGGCGACCTCGAACGCCTCGTCCTGATCGTGGGTGACGAACACCGTGGTCAGGTGGATCTCGTCGTGCAGCCGGCGCAGCCAGCCGCGCAGCTCGGCGCGGACCTGGGCGTCGAGCGCGCCGAACGGCTCGTCGAGCAGCAGCACGCGGGGCTGGGCGGCGAGCGCGCGGGCGAGCGCGACGCGCTGGCGCTGGCCACCGGACAGCTGCGACGGCAGCCGGTGCTCGAAGCTCTCGAGCTGGATCAGCGCGAGCAGCTCGCGGACCCGGGCGTCGACCTCGGCGCGCGACCGCTTGCGGACGCGCAGCGCGAACGCGATGTTCTCGTAGACCGACAGGTGGCGGAACAGCGCGTAGTGCTGGAACACCAGCCCGACGTTGCGCTGGCGCGCCGACTGCGACGCCAGGTCGAGGCCGTCGATCCGCGCGGTCCCGGCGTCGGGGCGCTCGAGCCCGGCGAGGATCCGGAGCAGCGTGGTCTTGCCCGAGCCCGACGGCCCGAGCAGCGCGACCAGCTTGCCGCTGGGGACGTCGAGCGAGACGTGGTCGAGCGCGGCGAACGTGCCGAATTGCTTGGTGAGCCCACGGATTTCAATGGTCATGTTGCCTCCACACGGCGCGCGATCACGCGGCGCGCCACCAGGCTCGCGAGGGCGAGCAGGACCAGCAGTGAGGCCACGGCGAACGCGGCCTGGTACTCGTATTCGTTGTAGAGGATCTCGACGTGGAGCGGCAGCGTGTTGGTCCGGCCGCGGATGTGGCCGGACACCACCGACACCGCGCCGAACTCGCCCATCGCGCGCGCCGTGCACAGCACGAGCCCGTAGAGCAGGCCCCACTTGATCTTGGGCAGGGTGACGCGCACGAAGGTCTGCCAGCCGGTCGCGCCGAGCACGATCGCGGCCTCCTCTTCCTCGGCGCCCTGCGCCTCCATCAGCGGGATCAGCTCGCGCGCGATGAACGGGAAGGTCACGAACGTGGTCGCGAGCACGATGCCGGGCAGCGCGAAGATCACCTTGACGCCATGGCCCGACAGCCACGGCCCGAGCAGGCCCTGCTGGCCGAACAACAGCACGAACACCATGCCGGCGATCACCGGCGACACCGCGAGCGGCAGGTCGATCAGCGTGATCAGGACCGAGCGCCCCGGGAACCGGAACCGCGCGATCGCCCACGACGCGGCGACGCCGAACACCAGGTTGAGCGGCACCGCGATCCCGGCGGCGAGGAACGTCAGCTTGATCGCCGACAGCGCCATTGGATCGGTGATCGCGCGGCCGTAGGCGGCGATGCCGCCGCGCAGCGCCTCGGCGAACACCGCGGCGAGCGGCACGAGCACGAACAGGCCGACGAACGCGATCGCGACCGCGATGATGATCCGGCGGATCCAGCGCGGCTCGTCGGTTGCCAGCTCCGGCTCCAGCGCTGCCAGGGCGCGCGCCTCGATCATGCGTGCCCCGCGCGCCGGCGCGCCCACGCGCCCAGGCCGTTGATCGCCAGCAGCATCGCGAACGACACGATCAGCATGACCAGCGCGAGCGCGGTCGCGCCGGCGTAGTCGAACTGCTCGAGCCGCGACATGATCAGGAGCGGCGTGATCTCGGTCTCGAACTGCTTGTTGCCCGAGATGAACACCACCGAGCCGTACTCGCCGATCGCGCGGGCGAACGCGAGCGCGAACCCGGTGAGCAGCGCCGGGGTCACCGTCGGGAGCACGACGCGACCAAGGATCTGCCAGCGGTCCGCCCCGAGCACCGCCGCGGCCTCCTCGACCTCGGGCTCGAGCTCCTCGAGCACCGGCTGCACGGTGCGGACCACGAACGGCAGGCCGATGAACACCAGCGCGAGCGTGATCCCGAGCGGCGTGAACACCGCCTTGATCCCGAGCGGCGCGAGCCAGCGGCCGATCCAGCCGGTCGGCGCGAGCACCGCGGTCAGCGCGAGCCCCGAGACCGCGGTGGGCAGCGCGAACGGGACATCGACGATCGCGTCGACGATCGCGCGGCCGGGGAACCGGTAGCGGACCAGCGCCCAGGCGACCAGCGTGCCGAACACCACGTTGACCAGGGCCGCGACGAACGAGGCCCCGAACGTCACCCGGTACGATGCGATGGCGCGCGGGCTGGTCGCCAGGTCCCAGAGCTGGGCGGGCGAGAGCTCGGCGGTCTTGATCACCAGCGTCGCCAGCGGGATCAACACGATCAGCGACAGGTACACGATCGTGTAGCCCATCGTGGGACCGAAACCGGGGAGCGGCGAGCGACGCGACATCGGCTACTTCGCGGTGATCTTGTCGAACACGCCGCCCTCGTCGAAGTGCGTCGGCTGCGCCCGGGACCAGCCGCCGAACACCTCGTCGATCGTGAACAGCTGGATCACGGGGAACACGCCGGGCACGGCCGCCGAGGTGTCGCGCGGACGAAAGAAGCTCTTGGCCGCGATCTTCTGGCCGGCGGGGCTGTAGAGGAACTGCAGGTAGGCGGTCGCGACCTCGCGGGTGCCGCGCCGGTCGACGTTGCGATCGACCACGGCGACCGGCGGCTCGGCCAGGATCGACAGCGACGGCACCACGATCTCGACCTTGTCCTTGCCGAGCTTGTCGACCGCGAGCAGCGCCTCGTTCTCCCAGGCGAGCAGCACGTCGCCGATTCCGCGCTCGACGAACGTGGTGGTCGCGCCGCGCGCGCCCGAGTCGAGCACCGGCACGTTGTTGTACAGCCGGGTGACGAAGTCGCGGGCCGCGGCGTCGTCGCCGCCGTGCTTGATCGCGTAGCCCCACGCGGCGAGGTAGTTCCAGCGCGCGCCGCCCGAGGTCTTGGGGTTGGGGGTGATCACGGAGATCCCCGGCTTGACCAGGTCGTCCCAGTCCTTGATGGCCTTCGGGTTGCCCTTGCGGACCAGGAACACGATCGTCGAGGTGAACGGCGCGGACTGGCCGGGGAACTGCTTGGCCCAGTCGGCGCGGAGCACGCCGGCCCGGGCGATCGCGTCGATGTCATAGGCCAGGCCGAGGGTGACCACGTCGGCCTCGAGGCCGTCGATCACCGCGCGCGCCTGCTTGCCCGAGCCGCCGTGCGACTGCTCGATCGTGACCTTCTGGCCGGTCCGGGCCTGCCAGTCCTGCGCGAACGCGGCGTTGATCGCGGTGTAGAGCTCGCGCGTCGGGTCGTACGACACGTTGAGCAGCCCGATCTCCTTGGCTTCCTTGCTCGCCGCGCCGGCCGCCGGGCCGGAGTCCCTGGAGCATGCGGCCACGACCAGGCAGAGCAGCGCGGGGTACAGACGCCTCATCCGCAAGGTATCCGCTATAGCGGACGTTCCGTCAAGGCGGATGGTTCGGGCAAGATACTAGACGTCAGTGAATCCCGCAACTTGCCGCAGGAACCTGGGATCGGCTCGAGCTTAGCCGGGCGGCTTGAGCTCGACAGTCTCGCCCGCCACCGCCGTCCCGGGCTCGAGGCACAGCAGGCGGACCCGCCCGGTCGCGGCGAGCTTGCCATCGTCGCCGCGGATCTCGACCTCCCAGACCTGGGTCGCCCGGCCGCGGTGCAGCGGTCGCGCGGTGCCGCGGAGCTTGCCGCTGCGCACCGCGCGCAGGAACGACGTCGTGTTCTCGAGCCCGACGGTGGTCTGGCCCCTGGGCAGCGCGAAGATCGCAGCGCCGACGCTCGCGAGGGTCTCGACGATCGACGCGTAGACCCCGCCGTGGACCAGACCGTACGGCTGGACCAGGTGCGGTCCGACGGGCACCTCGCACGACACCTCGTCGGGCGAGGCCTCGGTGAACACCAGCCCGAGCGCGAGGTTGAACCCGCCGCGTCGGGCATTGAGCTGCGCGATGACATCCGGATCGGCCATGGCGGCAGGCTAGCGTCGATTGTGATCGATGTGCCCGGTCATGGCCGGCGATTCACCGCCCCGACCCGCGACCTACCAGATCGCGGGGACCGGCCGGAGGATCGACGAGGCGCGCGGGGCGCTGGAGGTCGCCGACGTGGTCTGCGGCAGGGTCGGCAGGAACTTCGGCGGCCGGCGGGCATGGATCGCCTGCTCGATCGCGAACGCGATCGAGATCAGCTTGCCCTCCTGGAACCGGCTGGCGAACAGCGACACGCCGATCGGGAGCTCGCCGGAGAACCCGCCGGGCACCGAGATGCTCGGGTAGCCGGCGACCGCGGCGGGTCCCGACGAGCCGAACACGAAGTTGTCACCCTGGCCGAGCGTGGTCACCCAGGCCGGGCTGTTGGTCGGGGCGGCGATCGCGTCGAGGTGGAGCGACGCCAGCGTGTCGTCGATGCTGTGCCGGGCGGCGCCGGTGGCCGCGGCGCGCTGCGTCTTGTAGTCGGCATCGTCGAGCGAGCCGCTGAACGTCTGCGCCAGATCGAAGATCTCCTGCTGGAAGAACGGCATCTCGGTGTCGGCGTGCGCGTTGTCGAAGTCGATCAGGCCCTGCAGGTCGGCCGGGTGCTGGCCGCCGGTCTTGGCGAGATATGCATTGATGTCGTGCTTGAACTCGTTGAGCAGCGCCGGGAACTCGTTGTTGCCGACGACGTCCTGGAGCGGCAGGCTGACCTCGACGGTCACCGCGCCGGCATGCTGCAGCTGGGTGATGAACTGGTCGAACACCGCGTCGGTCGCGGGATCGCCGCCGGTGACGTCGCGCCACACGCCGATCCGCTTGCCGCGCAGCGCGTGGCGATCGAGGAACGCGGTGTAGTCGCGCGCGATGTGACCGGCCGCGGCGGCCGTGGCCGGGTCATCGCGATCGACGCCGGCGATCACCGACAGCATCACGGCAGCGTCGGTGACGTTGCGCGTCATCGGACCCGCGGTGTCCTGCTCGGCCGAGATCGGCACCACGCCGCTCCGGCTGACCAGGCCCAGGGTCGGCTTGATGCCGACGATGCCGTTGGCGCCCGACGGACAGACGATCGATCCGTCGGTCTCGGTGCCGATCGCGACGACCGCGAGGTTCGCCGAGATCCCCGCGCCCGAGCCGCTGCTCGAGCCGCACGGGTTGCGATCGAGGACGTAGGGGTTGTTGGTCTGGCCGCCGACCGCGGTCCAGCCGCTCGACGACAGGAACGAGCGGAAGTTGGCCCACTCGGACAGGTTGGCCTTGCCGAGGATCACCGCGCCGCCGGCGCGCAGCTTGCCGACCAGGAACGCGTCGCGGCCGCGCGCGTGCTCGAGCGCCTCGGAGCCCGCGGTCGCCGGCAGGATCCGCGTGTCGACGTTGTCCTTGAGCAGGACCGGGATGCCGTCCATCGGCCCACGCAGCTGGTGGGTCAGGCGGCGGAAGTCGCTGAGCGCCGCTTCGAGCAGCGCCGTCGGGCTGGTCGCGATCACCGCGTGCAGGTCGGGGTTGAGGTCCGCGATGCGGCCCAGGTAGAACGCGGTGAGCAGCACCGAGGAGATCCGGCCATGGTCCATGGCCGCCTGGATCTCGGGAATCGTCGAGCGCTCGAGGTCGAGGCCCCGGAGCACCGGATCACCGTGACGCGCCTGCGTCACCGGCTGAGCGACGAGGGTCGAGCCAGAGCCGAGTACGCACGTCGCTGCGACCAGCATGGCCTTGTGAGTCGAAAACCGCATGAGGCACCTCCAAAAGTGGATTTTTCCATCGGCACGCTAGGCCTGTGCTCTCGTCGGTTCAAGTGTTGTTTTCATAACGACAAACACTCCCGATGGAGCACGCGACCGTGCGATCCCGCCCGACGTGACTCACGGCGGGCCCACGCAAGATCTCGAATCGACGCCGAGCGCCGGAGTCACGATCTGGCGCTGATTTGCAGTTTGGCCTACACGTACCATCGCGGGTGTCCCGCGGATCGTACGTCGCAGCCATGCGGCGGCCGGCCGGTCGGTTCGCCGGCGGCTGCCCGCGGCCGGCACGCTGCCGCCGCGGGGCTTCGGGATCCGGCTAGCGGATCTCGAGCTTGCCGACGCCGAACTCGCTCTGACTCACGAAGTCATCGCCCCACTGATCGCGCACCGCCGCGCGGAACAGGGCGGTCGGCTGGGCGCCGTCGAACACCGGCCCGACCGTCCCCGTCGGTGTCAGCTTGAGCCGCACCGAGTAGAACACCTGGCCGGCCTGGACTTCGGTCTCCTGGCTGAAGATCGTGGTGGCGACGCGCTTGCGCGACACCACCGTGTAGAGCACGTGGTCGGGACCGATGACGCCCTTGGCGGCGCGCGTGCCGCCGCCCGCGGGCAGCGCCGGACCCGGCGTGAACAGCGTCGTGTCCGCCATCACGCGGTTGGTGTCGAGCGGCAGGTTCATGCCCGCCGCGAACGACCCCGGTCCGCCGCCGAAGAACGTCGAGACCTCGAGCTTCTCGTTCGCGACCAGATCGAACTGGACGATCTGCGCGTTCGACTGCGCCGCGTTGGCGACCAGGCGGACACGGCCGGTGTTCGGCGCCGTGTAGATCAGGCCGTGGACCGCGGCCGCCGTGCTGCCGGACGCCTGCGGGCTGCCGGCGTCGCTCGCCGACAGGGTCTGCGTCCCCGGGGTGATGAACGTGGCGCTCGTGGTCGCCACGCCGCCCTCGCTGCCGGTGAACGTGATCGCCGCCGGCTTCACCGCACCGGTGCCGGCGTCGGTGCTGGCGAAGGTCACGGTGCCGGTGTAGTTCGGGATCGCGTTGTCGAACAGGTCCTTCACCGTGACGCCGACGGCCACCGCGTAGCCCGCGTTGGCGTTGCCGGGCACGCTGAGCACCAGCTTGGGCGCGGCCGGGGTGATCGCCACGCCGGTCGTGCACTGGATCGTCGGGTTCGCGAGGTCGGTCGCCGTCAGGGTCTGGCTGCCCGTGGTGAGCAGCGCCACCGAGAACGCGTGACTACCGGCGTCGGTCGCCGGCACGAAGGTCACGTCACCCGGGAGGTTGGCGCGCCCGTCGGTCGCGGTCAGCCGGACGGTGCCGGCGTAGTCGGTCGCGAGGTTGCCGAACGTGTCGCGGACCGCGACGGTCAGGCCGACCACGCTGCCCGCGGTCGCCGTCGCCGGCGCCTGGCTGGCGACGCAGGTCGCGGCCGCGGCCGCGCCGACGTTCCAGCTCGCGGCGCCGGTCACGCCGGACGCCACGGTGTCGCTGACCGCGACGGTGACGCTGCCGCTGGTCTTCAGCGTCGCCGTGAAGTCGTGCGTCCCCGCGTCGCCCGCGCCGAAGGTGAAGTCGGCCGGCACCGCGGCGTTCGGATCGCCGATCGCGGCGAAGTGAAGCGTGCCCTGATAGTTGGTGCAGGTGTTGTTGAAGAAGTCGACCAGCGTGGCGGTGAACGCCTGGTCCGTGCCCGCCGTCGTCGCCTGGCTGGCCTGCGAGATCGAGACCCGGAACGGCGAGGCCGGGCCGATCGCGACCGCGCTGGTGTTCGCCGGCGCGATCGTCGTCGCCACGTCCACCACCTTGGCGGTGTGGTTGCCGACCTTGGTGAACGCCAGGTTCACGGTCCGCACGCCGCTCGTGAACGCGCCCGACGGCGGCAGCACGTCGCTGCCGTCAGTCGAGGTCAGCTGCGCCTGTCCGGCGTAGTTGGTCGCGACGTTGCCGAACACGTCCTTGACCGTGATCGTCAGGACCAGCGCCTCGCCGGCGGTGGCGGTCGCCGGCAGCGTGGTCAGCGCGTACGATGCTGCCGCGGCCGGCTGGACGGTCACCGACGTGGAGCCCTGGACGCCGGCCTTGGCGGACAGGTCCGTCGCGGTCAGCGTGCTGAGCCCCGCGGTCTCCAGCGTGACGCTGACGTGCTTGACGCCGGCGTCGGTCGCCGAGAACGCAACGTCGGCGGGGAGCACCGCTTTGTTGTCGGTGCTGGCGATGTGCACCGTGCCGCGGAAGCCGGGGGCCGGCTTGCCGTTGCTGGCGAGCACGGTCAGCGTGACGTCGAGCTGGTTGCCCGCGGTCGGCGTCGCGGTCGCCGGATCCACCTTGATCGACGCGGCGGACGTCGGTCCGACGGTGACCATCACCGCCTTGTTCGACGTCGCCTTGCCGCTGTTCGCGGTGAGCTGGTACGAGGTGTTGGCGGTCGGGGTCACGCTGACCTGGGTCTTGCCCGTGACGTCGCCGACGCCGGTGATGCTGATCTTGGCGTCCGGCGGATCGACCGCGAACACCAGGGTCGTGGTCTGGCCCGCCTCGATCGCGTCCGGGGACGCCTGGAACACGAGGATCTTGACGGTGCTCTGGTCATCGCCGCAGGCGACGAGCGAACACAGCACCAGAGGAGTGAGGATTCGAAGCAGCCGGCTCATGGCGCACCTCCAAACTTCGCGAGCAACGCATTCAAGTCGCTGTCATCCAGCGTGGTCGCTGCCCCGGTCTCCGTGAGGTTCATCTCGGAGTCGTACAGCGGCACCTCGGAGACGGTCGGATCGACGGTCAGGCGGTTGGTGAGGTTGGCGAGATCGCGGAAGTCGACGACGCCGTTCTTGTCGAAGTCGCCCTTGCCGACCAGGCCACCGGCCCCGTCGGACCGCGGGTAGATCTCCCAGATCCCGCGGCCGTACATCGCCACGCGGACCAGCGAGCCGTTGAGCGAGACGAACAGGTCCTGGACCCGGACCATCGGCAGGTTGCTGCCGTAGCGCGTCCAGGTCTGCCCCAGGTCGGTCGAGCGGTACAGACCGAGATCGGTGCCCGCCCACAGCGTCTGGTCGGTCGGATCGCTCGGATCGAACCGGATGATGTAGACCCGCACGTTCGGCAGGTCGAAGCCGGTGCCGTTGCCGTGCAGCGGCGCCCAGGTCGTGCCGCCGTCGTTGGTCATGAACACGTGGCCGGTCGCCGCCGAGATCGGGGTCGCCGGGGTGGTCACCGGCAGCGTGACGAAGTCGCCGACGCTCGAGACCACGTAGGTCTTGGTGATGTCGGTGCCGCCGAGGTGGGTCGGATCGCGCGGGAACGTGATCGTGCCGGTGTTCTGGACCTGCTCGGGACCGATCTGCGGGATCGAGTTGGCGGTGACGACCGAGACCACGCCGTCGGCGCGACCCGGGTCGACCACGACCGCGAAGCAGCCGCCGCTGAGCGGCAGGCCGTAGACCCGCGACGGGGCGCCGTTGATCGTGTACGTGAACGGCGAGGCGATCGGGCCGCCCGCGCGGATGCTGCGCACGGCCGGGGTGCCGCAACCGACGTAGCCGCCCGGGTTGGCCGGCGGCGGCGACGTGGTCAGCCGCTGGATCACCGCGACGTTGCCCGGCGTGGTCGACATCTTCCACAGGTTGAAGTTCGAGTTGGTGATCACGCTGCCGGCGGCGTCGTACAGCGGCGCGTAGCGCACCGCGAAGCCGCCGTTGGCGTCACCGGTCGGCAGGGGCGGGGCCGCCCGGACGTAGGACCGGAGCTCGGTGCCGCCCAGGACGCGCGTTGCGCGCGTGCACTCGAGGCCGGCGCCGGCGCGGCAGAACACGCGGCCGCCGTTGGCGACGCCCCAGGTCGTGACGTTCGCGCCGTTCGCGTCGCTCGCGACCGCGGCGCCGAAGCCGTCACCGCCCTGGATCTGGTTCCACGCCTTGGGGAACGCCGACAGGTACGCCTCGGTCTGGCTGACCCGGATGCGCGTGCCGTTGTCCTGCAGGCCGGTCAGCACGTAGCCCGCGGTGCCGAACACCGGGTCACCGGAGCCGACCGAGTAGGGCAGGTGGGTGTCGAGGCCGACGTTGCCGTCGAACCACTGCACGTCGGAGCCGCGCGCCGCGCTGAACAGATCGTACGAGGCGAAGATGCCGCCGTCGCTGCCGGCCAGCGCGATCGCCTGGCCGTTGACCCGGACGATCTGGCTGGTGTGCCAGTCGGCGTGGACGTAGGGCAGGTCGCCTTCGGCGCCGCCGAACGCGAGCCAGTCCGAGACGATCTGCCAGGTCGCGCCGCCGTCGATGGTGCGCGCGCCGCACAGGTTGCCGCCGATCAGGACGTTGTTCGGGTTGCCCGGATCGACCGCGATCGCCAGGTCGTACTGGCTCTGGCCGTGGCCGATGTCGAGGTTCATGCAGTCCGCGCCGGTCGCGCCGGGCGTCGGGTTGGTCGGGATCGTCTGCGCGCCCTTGGCGGCGAGCGACCACGTCGCGCCGCCGTCGACGCTCTTGAGCACCGCGACGGTCGCCGAGCCGGGCTGGTTGCCGGCGAGCGCGTACACCACCGCGGAGTCCGCGTTCTGCGCTCCGGGGACGACGCTGAGGTTCATGCGGCCGACGTCGCCGTTGGGCGGGACCGGGAGCGTCCCGGCGACGCGCGCCGAGGTCCAGGTCGCGCCGCCGTCGATGCTCTTCCAGATGTCACCGAGGTTGCCGCTGCCGGTCGGCATCCCGGCGCACGTGGCGGTGAACGACGCGCCGGTGGGCTGGCTGAACGACGGCGGGTACTGGCCGGGGCACGCATAGTTGCCGCTGACCAGGAAGGTCGACTTGCCGGTGATCGCCGACACGCCGGTGTAGTTGACGCTGAACGTGCCCTCGAGATCGAGCGCGCCGTACGGGGCCGTGTTGGGCAGATCGATCGGCAGGTAGGTCGCGCCGCCGTCGACCGACCGGAACAGGCCGATGTCGGCGGCGACGAGGATGTTGTTGTGGTCGTTCGGGTCGATGCGGACCGTGCGGGTGTTGACCGCGTGGATCCCGACGCTGTTGAGCAAGCCATTGAGCAGCTTGGGCGTGCTCCAGGTCGCGCCGCCGTCGGTGCTGGTCACCATGACGCCGCCGGGGTTACCCTCCCAGTAGTCGCCGAGGCCGGCGTGGATCACGTTTGAGTTGGTCGGATCGATGTCGAACGAGCCGATGAACATCGTGCCGAGCGAGTTGGTCAGCGGTGTCCAGACCGGCGTGGTCAGCGTGATGTCCGGCGTCTTCCAGATGCCGCCGCCGATCGCGCCGATGTAGACGGTGGCCGGATTGCTCGGATCGACGCGCACGGTGGCGACGCGGCCGGCGTCGAGGCCGTCGTAGTAGCTGCCGTTCCACTCCGACAGCGCGCTCTGCGGACCGAGCTGGATCCACTGCAGCGAGGTTGGCGGTGTCGGCGATGGTCCGCCGGTCTCGGCGAGCCGGCGCGCCGACATGCTGTAGTTGACCTCGCGCTGCTTCTGCGCCGAGGTCTCCTGCAACAGGTTGACGATGCTCTGCTGCGAGGCAGGCCCGTTGGTCAGCCGGAGCCATAGCGAGCGGACGAGCGCATCGTCCTCCTGGACATCATCGGTGTTCTCGATGAAGTTGCCGGGCATCGGCCCGATGCCGTCATCGCCGCGGGCGATCGCGGCTTGCAAGGCGGTCACGGTTGCGTCTCGCTGTGTCTGTAGCTGCGCGGCGGTAGACGGTGAGTTCACCGCGCGCGCCACGACCCAGGTGGTCGTGAGGCCAGCAGCGACCAACGCGCTCCCGTAGATTGCTCTTCTCAACGTGCGAGCATTCATGTTCAGCACCCCCCGGTGCGGTCAGGATGGAAAGGCAAAGAATTTTCCGTGGGACACGTTACTTCTGTGCCTGAGCGACCTTCTAGGAATGATGCTGGTTGTTAGGTGAAGTCTCATCTAAGGCTACTTTAATAGTAATTTATCCTACAGAACAAGCGAATAAAACGGATAGAACAGCGCTCATTGCAGTTAGAGCGGACCTCGAACCCCGAATTCTTCTCAGCTTGGGTGACCCACCTGACCGTTATGCAAGCACTTATTTAGTAGTAAAAACTACTATCATGACAGGCGGTGTAAGATCCGTGAAGTCTGGGTAGCCGTCGCCCCAGGTGCTCCGGGTGACGACATCCAGGTCGACCTCACGGTCGATGATGCGCGTCCCGCCGGAGAAACACCGCCCGCCCCGCGCCGCGTTTTGGTCCGTATATGCAACAGCCGCCGGCCGGTCTGATCGCAGGGGCGGGCGATCGGGCGGCACCGGGCGAGCTCGACTCGCGGGCCCGGCGCCGCACGCGGATTGCGCCGCACGCGATCGCGATCGACGACCAGCGACGACCGGGACGGGGTTTCAGGACGGAGTTTTCACCGGGCCGGCCGCGCCGGTCGGAGGCGAGCGGGTAGACTCGCCGCCGAGGTGATGCCATGGATACCAGTCAGCTGTTCTCGCTGAAAGATCGCACCGCGCTGATCACCGGAGGC
>DASWRS010000530.1:0-11194 GCA_036403075.1 Kofleriaceae bacterium | reverse complement strand
CATCCACTCCGACCTGCTCAAGACGCGGACGATGCGCGACTTCGCCGACATGTACCCCGAGCGCTTCGGCAACCAGACCAACGGCGTGACGCCCCGCCGCTGGCTCCTGAACTGCAACCCCGACCTGTCTCGCCTCATCACCGAGACGATCGGCGAAGGCTGGGTGACGAACCTCGCCGAGCTGCACCGGCTCCGGCCCCTCGCCGAGGACGCCGGCTTCCGCGAGCAGTTCCGCTGGGCCAAGCGCCGGGCCAAGACGCGCTTCACCGACTGGCTCCGCGCCCAGGGCGGGCCGGAGATCGACCCCAACACGATCTTCGACAGCCAGATCAAGCGCATCCACGAGTACAAGCGCCAGTTGCTCAACGCCCTGCACTGCGTCGTCCTCTACAACCGCCTCCGCCACAACCCGGCGCTGACCGTCCCGCCGCGCACCGTCTTCTTCGCGGGCAAGGCGGCCCCGGCCTACACCCTCGCCAAGCTCATCATCAAGCTCATCAACAACATCGCCGCCGTCGTCGACCACGACCCCGCCATCCGGGGCCGGCTCAAGGTGGTCTTCCTGCCGAATTACTCCGTCAGCCTCGCCGAGCGGCTCATCCCCGCCAGCGACCTGTCCGAGCAGATTTCCACGGCGGGCTACGAGGCGTCGGGCACCGGCAACATGAAGTTCATGATGAACGGCGCGCTGACGATCGGCACGCTCGACGGCGCCAACGTCGAGATCCGCGATGCGGTCGGCCCCGACCACTTCTTCCTGTTCGGGATGACCGCCGAGGAGGTCCTCATCCGGCGCGCCGGCTACCGGCCGTGGGACGAGCTCGCGGCCGACGCCGAGCTGGCGCGCGTGATCGACCAGATCGCGAGCGGCGAGTTCTCTCCCGGCGACCGCGCGCTGTTCGCGCCGCTGATCGACGATCTCGTGCATCGCGACCCGTTCCTCGTGCTCGCCGACTTCCGGGCCTACGCCGACTGCCAGCGCCGGGTCGAGGACCGCTGGCGCCAGCCGGCGAGCTGGCTGCGCTCGTCGATCCTCAACACCGCGCGCTCGGGGCAGTTCTCGTCGGACCGGGCGATCCGCGAGTACGCCCGGACGATCTGGAACGTCCAGCCGGTGCCGTCACGGACAGTCCGCTGACACCTCGACCGCGTCCTGGGCCATCCAGCCGAACCGGCGCGTGCCGTCCGAAGCCCGGACATAGCCGTAGAGGAACAGCATGGTCCCGGACTGGGTGCGGTAGCGGCCCGCGCTGTCGGGGACCCAGAGCGGGATCGTGATCGACGGCCGGCCCGAGGTCGTCGGCACCGAGACGCGCTGGAACTTCGTGCCCGCCGGGAAGTGATCGGTGGTCGCGCCGCCCAGGCCAAAGCCCGGCACGCTGAAGATCAAATTTACCGAGCGCCGGCCGTTGGCGCGGACCAGCGGCAGGTAGTCGCCGGCGCGCTCGTGGCCGGTCGGACCGACCTGGCTGTCGAACACGACCTTCTTGAGCTCGATGCTGGCATCGTGCGAGTTGCGGACCTGGTAGCACGCCATCTTGGCCTCGCCCGGATCCTTGGCGTTGACCTCGCCGACGCGGGCGCGGAACGAGGTCTCGCCCAGGATGTGATCGATCGGGTACCAGCCGGCGCTGCTGTTGGACGTGGTCAGCGCCAGCGCGTGGGCCTTGCCGGCGAGCGCGCGGGTCTGGCCGTAGTTGAAGGTCAGCCGCGCGCCGGTCTCGGTCGCGAGCACGGTGCCGTTGCCGTCGCGCACCGACGCACCGGGCTCGATGCCCCAGCTGTCGTCCCCGCCGGCGGTGACCACGCGCGAGCTGCCGGCGCGGAACCGGCAGTTGAACGGGCTCGCCGTGCACTCGGTGCCGTTGACGCCGGCGAACAGCGCGGCCTCGAACGTCGCGCCGTCGCCGTCGCTGCCGTCGCTGCCGTCGTCGGTGACGGTCGCGTCGGCGCCGGTCGCGCAGCCCAGGAGAATCATCAGCCCACAGGTCATGAATCGCATGTGCGCGGCGTTCTGCACCCGACATGCCTCGCGTGGCTCGTCGAGCTGAGCTGGGTTTCGCGGTGCAACCCGGTGATCCGCGCGCCGCGCCGCGCCCGGCGCTGCCCCCTCGACGTCCCAGGGCCCACAGCCGTGTGCAGCCGCGGTCACCCGCCGGGTAAGCTCGCGGCGTGGCCAAGGAGCAAGCGCAGGATCGCTCGGAGACCACGACGCCGGACGACGACGCCGCCGTGCGCTGCGCGGTGTGCGATCACGCGATCACCGAGCGCGCCTACCGCTGTGAGCGGAGCGGCGCGCACGAGCACACGTTCGTCAATCCCGCCGGGTTCTCGTTCCGGATCGGCTGCTACGTCGCCGCGGCGGGCTGCACGTACGTCGGCGTGCCCAGCGAGGCATTCTCGTGGTTTCCCGGGTGGAAGTGGCAGATCGCCGCATGCGGCCGGTGTCGCGCGCACGTCGGCTGGCTGTTTCGCTTGGCGGGCGATCAGTTCCACGGGTTGATCGTCGCGGCGCTGCGCTGATCGCGGCGCGCCTTTTTCCGTGAGGCAAAAACCCCACGGCGGCGCCGGCATCGCGGTCAGGCTCGAACCGCTGCTGCCGACGCCGCCGCCCACGCTGCTACCGCTGCTTTCCGCCAACCCGCCGCCGCCCAGCGCCTGCTACCGCCGCCCTCGCCACACCGCGCCGCCGCCACCCCGCGCTGCCTCCACCGTCACCACCGTCCCCTGGCCGCGCGATCGCGGTGGTCCCACCACCGCGCAAACATCCGCCGCCGCCGCCGCCCACCGCCCACGCCACCGCCCACAACCCCGCCGCCTCCGGCATCTGGTCCCCCGAGGTCCGCGACCGCCATGCGGACCTCCCCCGACCGCCACGTGCATCGAGGCCGCTTGCGCCCCGGTCTCGCAGCTGTATGGCGCCCGACATCGTTTCCAGGCAGTGCACGGAGCGGGCCGGGGGGGCGCATCGCCCAACTACGCGACAACGGCAATGCCGCTCGTCGATGCCCGGCTGCGCCGAAAGTTCCGATCGGATCACCGATGTTTCGATCGCCGCATCCTCGTCGAGCTCGCCGCCCGGATCCCGGAACATCTCCGGTGATCCGGATGTTCCGCTGCGGCCGATCCCGGAGGACCGCACGGGAGTGTCCCCGTGGGCGGGACACATCTGTCCCGGGCGGCGCGGAACAGCCGGAGACACACGGAGACACACGAGACACAGAAAGACCCCGAGCCGCCCGATGACGCGGCGCGTGCACACCGCGCGGGGACCCGCGTCACGCGCGGAACTGATCGACGTCGATGTGGAGGCGGCGGCACCAGCGCCGGATCTGGAGCGGCGCGCGATCCATCTCGCGGGCGACCGCGGCGACGTTGCCGCCGGTCTGACGCAGCAGATCGATCACCCGGTCGCGCAGCGCGCGGTCCTCGGAGTCCAGCATCGGGGCCCCGGCGGGCTGCCAGCCGCCGATCACCTCGGGCAGGTGCTCGACGCGGATCTCGTCGTCGTCGCACAGCGCGACGGCGGAGCGCAGCGCCTGCTCGAGCTCGCGGATGTTCTGCGGCCAGCGGTGGTGCAGCAGGGCGAGCGCCGCGGTCCGGTTCAGCACGAGCTGCTCCGGCCGCGGACAGATCCGGGGCAAGAGGTCTGCGATCAGCACGCCGAGGTCCTCGCTGCGGTCGCGCAGCGCCGGCAGGGTGAGCTCGAACCCCGCGATCCGGCCGTAGAGGTCCTGGCGGAACCGGCCATCGGCGATCCGCGCGGCGAGGTCCTGGTGTGTGGCCGCGATCACGCGGACGTCGACCTTGACGTCGGCGCTGGCGCCGACCGCGCGGACCTCGCCATCCTGCAGCACGCGCAGCAGCGCGGCCTGCGAGTCGATCGGCAGCTCGGCGACCTCGTCGAGGAACAGCGTGCCGCGATCGGCGCGCCGGACCAGGCCGTCGCGATCCTCGGTCGCGCCCGAGAACGCGCCGCGGCGATGGCCGAACAGCTCGCTCTCGATCAGCTCGCGCGGCAGCGCGCCGCAGTTGACCGCGACGAACGGTCCCGGCCGGCCGGACGCGGCGTGGACCGCGCGCGCCAGGAGCTCCTTGCCGGTCCCGGTCTCGCCGAGCACCAGCACCGGCACCCCCGATGGCGCGATCTTCTGGGCCTGCAGGAACCGGCTCTCCAGCGCGTGGTTCAGGGTCCGCGGGAACGCGCGCGCCACCACCGGCGTGCCCGACGGCGCGCCGTCGGTCAGAAACCGCAGCATCGCGCCGCCGGCCTCGAGCAGGTCGCCGTTGCCAAGCAGGACGCGCTCGACCCGCCGGCCGTTGTACAGGGTCCCGTTGCGCGAGCCGAGGTCCTCGGCGAGCCAGCCCGCCTGCGTGCGCCGGATCACGAGGTGGCGCCGCGAGGTCTTGAAGTCGCTGACGTGCAAGGTCGCCGCGCGCCCGGCCCGCGCGACGGCGCTCTCGCTGCTGCGCGCCACGACCACCTCGTCGAGCTGATCGAGCGAGACCCGGCAGCCGCGCGCGGTCAAGCAGTGGCGCTCGAGGACCACGACCAGGCTCGGCCCCGTGGCCGGCGCGACCGCAGCCTCGGTGCGCCGGAACACCGGCTCCTGGGTCTCGGTCGGCGTGATGACGGAACGGCCCTCTTCCATGTCCTTGTGTTGTCAGCAGACGCGGGCGCGGTGCAAGGGGTTGCTTGACCCCGTCTCCGTCGGGCCGGGCGCCAGGGCCGCGGAACTCCGAACCGTTCCAGGTGATTGTGGTGCCCGGGCCGGGTCTGGCATTCTTCGGCGTGCCGGCGATTTCAACGTCCGACCGTCAGACCGCCAGGCCCTTCTTGTAGGCTAGGAGCTCCTTCTGGGTCTTGAGCAGGAGCTGGTTGGTCTCGAGCAGCTCCTTGGTCCGCATCCGGACCTGGTTGGCGAGGCGCTCGCGTTCGCGGGCCTCGGTCTCGAGCATCTCCTGGTACTTGACCTGGACGACCGCCTCGTCGGTGACGTTGCGCTGGATCTCGAGCGCGCCGACGTGGTTGCCGCGCTCGTCGGTGATCGGCACCGCCGACAGAATGAACCGGAGCTTGCCGGCCTCGCCGCCGATGATCGAGCCCGAGATCTCGTCGAGCCGGACGTGGCGGTTGTCGGCCCAGCACTGCTCGGCGATGCACTCGGTCTTGCAGATGTTGAGCTCGATCACCTCGAAGCACCGCTTGCCCTTGAGGCCGCGGGCGACCTGGCGCGGCAAGAGCGCGAAGAACGCGCGGTTGAAGTCGACGATCCGGCGCTCGCTGTCGACGACGAAGTAGCTGTCGACGATCGCGCTGGCCACCCGCTTGAACTCGGTCAGGAACTGCTGCAGCGCCGGGGCGACCTGGTCCATGGGCGACAAATCGTAGCAGAGCGCCCGCGCCTGGCATATCCTCGGCCCGGATGGCAGTTCGCGGGGGCCTTAGCCTGTCCGTCAAGATGATCCTGACGACGACGCTCCTGATCGTCGTCACGGTCGTGGGCTCGGGCGTGCTCAACGTGATCAACATCCGGCGCGCGTTCGACGAGTCGGCCAGGCAGCAGATCGAGGTGTTCCGCTCGGGCCGCGAGGCCTCCGGCGAGTTCGGCACCCCGCTGTTCGCGCGCGCGGTCGAGCAGCTGCTGATCGACCGCGGCCGCGACGCCGATATCCTGTCGCTGGTCCACGAGACCGTCGCCCAGGACACCAAGGACGGGGCCAACGGCAAGAAGGACTACGGGCTCAAGCTCGCGTACGTGCTCGACCTCAACCAGAAGGTCGTCGCGCACTGCTTCGAGGACGCCAAGCTGGTGTGCGCGCTGGGCAACCACGAGCCGGTCGGTCCGGCGCTCGGCCCGCTCGCCGGCGACATCTGGAACCAGGCGCTCGCCGGCTGGAAGGCCGCGGCCGCGGGGAACCGCGAGGTGCTGATCAAGTTCGACAAGACCGCCGCCGACTCGCACTACCGGGTGTTCGCGTTCCCGGTGTTCTCCGGCGCGCCCGCGACCGCGGCCGGCGCGATCGCCGCCGAGCCGGGCGACCAGCGCCAGGGCTACGTCGTGCTCGGCTACGACCTCGCGCCGATCGACTGGTTCGCCCAGGCCGCGGCCGAGCAGAAGGCGACCGCCTCGACCCGCGCGGCGCTCTACACCGGCGCGGTCGGCGCGCTGTTCGCGCTGATCGGCACCGTGCTGGCGATCCTGCAGGGCCTGTCGATCTCGCGGCCGATCAAGCAGCTGGCGTGGCGCGCCGATCAGATCGCGCGCGGCGACCTCGGCGCCCGGGTCGAGATCACCTCGTCCGACGAGATCGGCCTGCTCGGCGAGAACTTCAACTTCATGGCCGACCAGATCTCGATCCTGCTCGAGCAGACCGCCGAGAAGGCGCGGATCGAGCAGGAGCTCGAGGTCGCCAAGACGATCCAGGACACCCTGGTGCCGAGCTCCGATCCAGTCGATCACGGCGTGCTCAAGTTCGCGGGGTTCTACCAGCCGGCGGCCCAGACCGGCGGCGACTGGTGGACCTACCACGAGCTGGTCGGCGGCAAGGTCCTGCTGGTGGTCGGCGACGTCACCGGCCACGGCGTGCCGTCGGCGATGATCACCGCCGCGGCCAAGGCGGCGTGCGACGTCGCGCGCTACGTCTACCGCGACGACGTCACGGTGTCGGGGCTGCTCGAGATCATGAACCACGCGATCTTCGAGAGCGCGCAGCGCCGGTTCGTGATGACCTGCTTCGCGTCGATCTTCGACCCTCACCGCCGGACGATCACGTACGCCAACGCCGGCCACAACTTCCCATATCTGTTCCGCGCCGGCGAAGGCAAGGGCGAGTTCGGCTCGCTGATGATCCGCGGCAACCGCCTCGGCGACGATCGCAACTCGCGCTACGAGGCCAAGACCACCGACCTGGTCCCGGGCGACGTCCTGGTCTGGTACACCGACGGCATCGTCGAGTGCGAGAACCCGGCGGGCGAGGAGTACGGCGAGAAGCGGTTCCGCGCCTCGGTGCGCCGCGCCGCCGCGCTCGATGCCGGGGAGATGCGCGACGCGATCGTCGGCGACGCGACCGCGTACTTCGGCGACATGCCTCGCAAGGACGACATCACCATGATCGTGGGGAGGATCCATTGAGACGGATTGGGTTCATGCTCGCGCTCGCGCTCATGGCGCCGGCCATCGCCGCCATCGCCCCGCCGCGCGCCGCTGCCGCGGTCGAGGACGACCTGCGCGACGGCGACAAGTACTTCGAGGACGGCGACTGGCACAAGGCCGCGACCGCCTACGACCGCGCGATCGCCAAGGCGCCCGGCGAGGTCTCCGCCGAGGCCTACGGCAAGCGCGCCGCGGTCTACATCATCCTCAAGGACTACAAGGGCGGCCTGGACTTTCTCGACAAGGCCAAGGCGCGCTACCCCAAGGCTCCCGAGGTCCTCGAGCAGGAGGCGCTGATCCTGTGGGAGATCGACCGCAAGGAGGACGCGATCAAGGTCGCCGAGACCGTGGTCGCGACCCGGCCGGCCGCGTTCACCAACCAGAAGCTGATCGGCGAGTACTACGCGTCGCGCGACCCGGTGCGGACGGTCGCGGCGTACGAGCAGTACCTGGCCAACCGCCCCGGCGATCTCGAGGCCGGCGACGTCCTGCCGCGGGTCCGCCTCGGCTTCGCGTACCTGGCGACCGCGCGGGCCGCGCTCGGCGAGAGCGACGACGCCAAGGCCCAGCGGCTGTACGGCAAGGCCGCCGACCAGTTCGACACCGTGCAGCGCAAGTTCGGCAAGAAGCCCAACGCCGAGGTCAACGCCGACAACGGCCTGTGCGCCGCGCTGACCGGCCTGGGCCGGTTCGATCAGGCGGTCACGGTGTGCGAGCGCGTCACCGGCGAGCCGCGGCGGATCGACACCACCGGCTCGGCGTGGTTCAACCTCGCCACCGCGTACCTGGCACGCAAGCAGACCAAGAAGGCACGCACCGCCGGCATGGAGTTCACCCGGCTGCGCAAGACCGAGGCGCGCGGCTTCATCCTGCTCGGCGATACCTACTTCGCCGAGCGCGACTGGGCCGGCGCGCTCGATCAATACCTGCGGGCCGAGAAGCTGCTCCGCGCCAACCAGGCCCACGACCAGATCGGCCTGTCGATCCGGCTGGGCAAGACCTACCGCCGGCTGCCGGCCCCGGCGGGCGGCGCCGGCGGCAACCTCGCGATCGCGATCGACAAGCTGTCCAGCGCGTTCAACGCCAACCCGACCAGCGTGGAGCTCGCGCTCGAGCTCGGCGGGGCGTATCTCGAGGCCCGCCAGGACGCCAAGGTCACCGCGCTGACCGAGCGCATGCTCGCCGGCGCCGAGCTCGGCAAGGCGCCGGCCGAGGTCCGCGGCACCATCCTCGTGCTCGCGGGCAAGGCCCAGTTCAACCAGCACAAGCTGCGCGAGGCGCGCCAGCGGTTCGAGGCCGCGCGCGAGCTCCGGCCGGCCGACATCACGGTCCAGCGCAGCCTGGTGCTGACGATCAACGAGCAGGCGTTCGAGGCCGACAAGGAGCCCCGCGCCGCCCAGGCGCTGCTCGACCAGGCGCTCGCGATCGATCCGCAGTCGCCGGTGACGATCTCGAACCTCGCCGTGCTCGCGATCGACCGCGGCGACTGCGACGGCGCGCGCCAGCAGCTCGCCCGGCTCGAGTCGATCCGCGGCCACGACACGGTGGTGCGCGCCCGGCTGCTGGCGCGGACCTACCTGTGCGGCGGCCGGCCGGACGTCAAGCGCGCCGGCGAGGCCTACGCCGCCGCCGAGCGCGAGGCCAAGAAGGCCAACGCCCAGCTCGCGCTCGCCGAGATCTACACCGAGTGGGCGCCGCTGACCTGGGACGCCGACCTCGGCGACGCGGTCGAGAAGCTCGAGCTGGCGGTCCAGAGCTCGACCCAGGATCCGCCGATCGCGGTCGCGGCCAAGCGCAACCTCGCGCTCGCGCTGTTCCGCCGCGGCTGGCGGCTGATGCGCGACAACAAGGCGACCGAGGCCGCCGCCGACTTCGAGAAGGCGACCCGCGACCCGAGCGTGCTCAAGGGCAGCGAGCCGGCGGCCTTCGAGTTCTCCTACGCGCTGTCGCTGCTCGACAGCGGCCGCGCCCAGGAGGCCGGCAAGCTGTTCCGCGGCCTCGCGGCCCGGGGCGGCCAGGGCAGCTACCTCAAGGGCGCCTACGCCCGGTTCGGCAGCCAGCTGTTCGCGGCCTACGCGAGCTACCGCAACGGCTCGGTCGCCGCCCGCCAGCAGGCCGCGGCCGAGCTCGCCAAGCTCGCCGCCGAGCCGGGCCTGACCGACAAGGTCAAGGAGCTGCTCGCCGGGTGCTGGGAATCGATCGCGGTCGATCAGTGGCGCTCGGGCCAGCCCGCCGCCGCGGCCCGGTCGCTGGCGACCGCCGACAAGTACGCCACCGGCGAGATCAAGCGCCGGATCGCGATGGACCGCGCCGCGCTGGCGCTGGGCAAGACCAACCTCGGCGCGATGGAGACCCTGGGCGGCAACCCGCCCGAGTCGCTCGTCAACCTCGGCATCATCTACGATCAGCTCGGCCGCCCGCGCGAGGCCTACGACGCCTGGACCCGGGCCAAGGCCCGCGGCGTCCAGACCCGCGACCTCCAGCGCTGGATCGATGCGAAAAAACGGATCTACGGGTTCTAGCCATGAATGCAAAGCAGACCAAGATCATCATTCTCTTGCTGTGCGCGCTCGGCGGCGTCGCCGCCGCGCAGCCCGCGCAGAAGATCACGATCGGCATCTACGCCCCGACGGTCGAGTTCGGCGCCGCGCAGGCCCGCCTCGCCTACGTCCAGGGGCTCGCCAGGGCGATCGAGCAGGCGACCGGCATCAAGACCGAGGCGCAGTCGTACGCCAACGTCGCCGCGCTCAAGAAGGACGCGGTCGACTTCGCGATCATCGACGGCATGTGTTACGCGACCAACCTCGGCTGGAAGCTGCTCGCCACCGCGAACATCGGCGGTGGGACCACGCGGCCGTGGGCGCTGTACTCGAGCGCGGGCGAGACCATGCAGGCGCTCAAGGGCAAGAAGCTCGCGTTCATCGCGACCGGCTGCAACGACGCCGGCTTCGTCGACAACGCGATGCTCGAGTCCGAGGTCGATCCGGCGTTCTTCGGCGCGCGCAGCGGCAAGACCGACCTGACCGCCGCGGTCGCCGAGGTCGCCTCGTACAAGACCGCGCAGGCGGTGTTCGCCCCGACCGGCGCCGCCAAGGGGCTGACCAAGGTGTTCGACACCGGCGCGGTCCCCAACCCCGCGTTCGTCGAGATCGGCGGCAAGCTCCCGGGCGGCATCGCCGACCGCGTCGCCGCCTCGGTGATCGGCTACGGCGGCGCCGGCGCGATCGCCGGCTGGGCCAAGCCGTCGCGCGAGATCTACACCGCGCTCGCCGCCCGCATGGGCAAGGTCGTCAAGGCCGGCGTGCTCGCCACCGCCGACCCGGTGCGGATCGACGCCAAGGACGCGCTGATCGAGCCGCCGACCTTGCGCGACACCGCGGTGGTCGACGTGCGCCACCACTTCGTGCGCCCGTCCGGCGGCCGGATGGAGTAGCCGCCGCTCAGACCGCCGCCGCTCAGACCGGCGGGCGAGCGTCGACCTGCGCCGGGGCGACCGCGGCCTGCGAGGCCTGCGCCCTGGTCTTGCGCGCGGCGGCGACGGTGTGCGGGCCGATCTTGCCGTCCGGATCGAGGCCATGGTGGGTCTGCCAGCGCGCGACGGCGTGCGGATCGACCGAGGGCTCGCCGTCGGGGCAGCACACGTCGTTGGTCAGCTCGTTGAAGTCGGCGACCAGCTCGGCGTGCGCGGCGTTGTAGGCGCGCGCGCTGGCGAGCCAGGCCGCGTCGGGGGCCGCCTTGGCGGCGCCGCCTGCCGGGGCTGCCACCGCCGGGTGCGAATCGCTGCTGATCGGCGCGAGCTCGCCGCCCTGGTGCGGCGCCGCGCCCTGCGAGCCGGCGGCGCCGTGCGCGGCGTGCTGCTTGAGGTCCACCGCCTTCGCGACGGTGTCGATCCCGAGGTGCTGCCGCGCCAGCATGAGGATGTCGTCGGACATGCCGGGATAGCTCTGGAGCAGATCCGCCAGCGCCCGCGCATCGCCGGGCTGGAGGGCCAGGACCTGGGCGCGCACGTCGGGCCGCAGCGCGACCGACTCGCCGCC
>DASWRS010000529.1:0-17523 GCA_036403075.1 Kofleriaceae bacterium | reverse complement strand
GCCTGTCGGAATTCCCTGCAAGCCTGCCGGCAATGCCGCGGGTGTTGCCCTCGCGACGGGTGGATCTGCTCGATATCACGTAGGCTCCGACTGGCCCGGCGATTGCTCTCGCTGTCGAGGACGTATGCGGATGATCTTTGGCCGGGGTGGCCAGGCGGCGGTGGCCGCGCTCGCGCTCGTCCTCGCGGCGACTCCGGCGGCGGCGGGCCCGGCGGATGTCCGCATCTACCAGAGCCCCGATGACGACGCGATCACGCACGGCGAGACGACGCTCGCGATCGCTCCCGACGCGGCGTACCGCGAGGCGACCGACTACGCGCGGTGGTCCGTGATCTTTCCCGACATTCGCCAGGTCATCGTCACGAGCCAGCATGGCAGCGACGCGCGGGTCACCTTCGTCCACCCGGACGGCAACCGCGACAACCTCCACTTCCACAACCAGCCCGCCGCGCGGATGATCTGGTTCGAGGACACCGGCGGCCGCGCCCAGGTGTGGGCGGAGATCGTGTTCCTGCCGGGCGATCGGCCCGGAACCACGCGCGTGCGCTCGCGGCTCTACGCCGACGTCCACGGCGTCGTGTCGCTGTTCGTCAGCGACGGCAAGATCCGCTCGCTGCGCGAGCAGCGGATCCGCGACGAGCTCACGCAGCTCCACGCCTACTTCGCGCGCGACCTCGAAGCGCACCGCTGACCGGCGCGGCGCACGCGATGGCTCGGGGCTTGCTTCGCATCGAGCCATGAGAAGCCCTGCGGACCCCGGCGGAGACATGGCCACGCTCGCGCGCCTCCACGCCGCGCTGGACTCGGTCGTCGAGACCGAGCAGGTGATCTCAGCGATCCACGACAGTTCCGCAAGCCCGCCGCCCGCCGTGACGCGCGTCGGCGCGTTGCTCGGCGAGGCCCGCGAGCTGCTGCGCTGGATGCTGCAGCGGCCGGAACACCGACACGCCGTCGGGTCGGCAGACATGCTGGCACGCCGCGGGCGCCAGGATTGATCGAACGTCCACGGCTACTGCAGCAGCGCGAACACCTGGGTCTCGTTGTCGAAGCCGCCGGCGACGCCGCCCTGGAGGCCGTAGAGCGTGACGAGGCAGTCGCCGGCGGCGAGCTGGACGGAGAGCGGCTGGAACACCGGGACCGCGGCGGCGCTGATGCGGTTGCCCGAGACCGGCTTGCTGAGCAGGTGGATCGCGTCGGCCGGGATCTGGGCGTAGAAGTTGGCCGGGCCGGCGACGCCGCCGGAGGCGCCGAGCGCGGTGCATTCGGCGCCGTGATAGATGTAGAAGTCGTTGGTCGCCGTCCAGGGGCCGGCGGGCGGTGCGCCGAAGCTCGACGAGCCATCGAAGGTGCTGTCGCTGATGTTGCCGAACAGGGCGACCAGCCGCTGCGGCTGGGTGATCGGCGTGACGTTGGCGAACGACAGCGCGTTGTTGGTGGTGGCGCGCTGGCAGCCCCAGTTCTGGCCGAAGCAGAACTCGCCGCCGGCGCCGGCGATGGTGCGCGCCGCCGGCGGGGCGGCGTAGCGCAGGGTGAGGTTGCTCGTCGAGGTCACGTTGTGCGGCGCCGCGACGGTGCCGCCGTTGAGGCCGATCATCAGGCAGTGCGAGATCGGCGGGTTGCCGGGCAGCGCGAAGTTGGCCGGCGAGCTGTAGGTGCCCGCGGTCGGCGCCTTGACGATCAGGTTGGTGAGGTTGACCAGGCCGGGCGGGCCGAACTGCGGCGTCGACGACGGCCACTGGCCCGAGATGCAGGTGCCCGACGGCAGGTAGCCGACGATGAACAGGACCTCGGCGTAGATGTTGGCCGAGTTCGAGACCGAGACCGAGCCGTTGAGGCCGGTGTAGCCGATGCCGCCGTCGGGGATCGGAAAGCCGAACCACGTGGTCGGAAATCCCGTCGCCGCCGTGGTGGTGGTGGCGTGGAGGTCGACCGGCGTGCCGGCGGCGCAGAGCGGCGAGCTGCCGCCGCCGTCGCCCGGGTCGCCGCTGCGGCCCTCGTGGATGCCGTTGACCAGCCAGTGCTGCATCGCGCCGGCGAAGTTATTGCCGAACGCGGCGCGGACGTCGGGGTTGTTGGCGAGGTAGCGCTGGATATCGAAGTGCACGGCGCCGCGCCGGCCCTCGCGCGGCAGGCCGAGCGTGGCCCAGTGCTCGACGGCGCCGCGGTAGTTGCCGGCGAACGCGTTGGTGAGATCGGCGTCGTGACAGACGTAGTAGGCGATGTCGAGCTCGTTCGAGCCGGCGCGGCCTTCCTCCCACAGGCCGTGGGTCATGAAGTGCGAGGCCGCGGCCTGGTAGCCGGCGGCGCCGAACGCGGCGCGCAGATCGGCGTACGTGGCGAGGTAGGTGCGGACGTCGAGCTCGACCGAGCCGCGGCGGCCGTCGACCGGCAGGCCGGTGTCCCGGAAATGAGTCATCGCGGCGGCGCAGTCGGTGCCCGCGGTGGCGGCGACGTCGGGGTAGAGCGCGAGGTAGAGGCCGCAATCGAAGATCGGCGAGGCGCGGCGGTGCTCCGCGATACCGTGGGTCAGCCAGTGGTTGCGCAGCGCCGCGGCGTCGCTGCCGAACGCCGCCTGCAGGTCGGGGTACAGGCTGGCGTAGTACTGGGCATCGAACAGCAGCGGCGCGTCGAGGCCGGCGGTCGAGGCCAGCGCGGCGGCCGAGGCAGTCTCGGCGGGCGGGTCTGCGCAGCTGCACAGGCCGATCGCGGTGAGCAGGATCACGGGGTCACGCCATGAAATCATGCGGCGATGCTTGCCACGGCGCGCCGGGCGAGCCGAGCGGATTCGAGGCAAACCGGCGGCTTGCCGCGATCGATGTCACGCGCGCACATGCCGGAGCGCACCGGCGCTGCATCATGCGGCGGCACGGCGCGCACGATCCTGCGCGACCATGCACGAAGGTCGTCGACGCACGACCGCGATGAGCTGCGCAAGCGGTGTGCGCCGCGCGGCGTCGAGCTGCCATGGCGATCGCGCTCGGCACCGCGATCGGCCTGGCGATCCTCACGGCCGCGGCGCGATCGGCACGTCGCGCTGCTCGGCGACGTAATGCGAGCCGGTCGCGCGGGCCAGCGCCTGCTGGTACAGCGCGCGCTGCGCGGGGTCGCGGGCGCGGGCGAGCCGGGCGGCGTGGAACCGCTCGTAGAAGTCGTCGGGGTGGACCTCGACGGTGACGCGGGCGGCGGCGGCCTCGGCGGTGCGGCCGGCGGTCCAGGCGCGCGCGATGGTGACGGTCTCGCCCGGCGGGATCCGGGTGTCGGCGCGCTCGTGCCACTCGCCGTCGAACCAGAGGTCGCGGCCGATCCGGTAGCGCGCGGTGGCGCCGGCGATCGCGCGACCGCGCGCGTCGACGAGCGTGATCGACAGCCACGCGGCCGGGGTCGGTGTGGTCGGCAGGTAATGGCCGGCGCCGATGTTGGTCAGCATGGCGACGGCCGTGACGGTGCCGGCGCGGCGGTGGGCCTCGGCGGTGAGCTGGAGGCCCTGGCGGAACGTCCCCGGATCGTGGACGCCGAGCACGCTGTGCTCGCGGTTGGGCATGTGGCAGTGCTGGCATTGCACGCCGCGCGGCAGGTACGGCCCGTCGAGCCATTCGCGGTAGGTGTCGAGCAGCGGCCGGCCGGCGACCGCCGTGCGCGGCGGCAGCTGGTGGCACGGCAGGCAGAAGTCGGAGCGCTCGTAGAGCCCGACGGTGACCAGCGGGTAGCCGGGGAGCGACAGCAGCGACGGCGCGACCCGGGGCGGGCCGCGGCGGACCCAGCCGCGGACGTGACAGCCGGCGCACGACACGCCGTCGCCGCGCAGCGCAGGATCGGTGGCCTGCTCGGCGAGCGGCGCGTGGCAGCGCAGGCAGCGTGCGCGGTCGTCGGGCGCCAGCTCGTACTCGGTCTGCGCCAGCAGCCCGGGCGACGCGGCGCCGCGGTGCAGCGAGCCGTCCCACTCGCGGACCTGCCGGGCGTGGCAGCGCTCGCACTGCCGCGCGGCCAGCGACGCCTGGGCCGGAGCGAGCGAGGGCGGCGGCGGCCCCTGCGGCGCGACCGGCGCGCCGAACACCGCGACCTCGTCGGCGTCGCCGAGCCCGGGCCAGGTGCCGGTGACGATCGGCGCGGCGCGGTCGGCGGCGATCGCGGCGGGCAGGGCGCGGCGGCCGCGCTGCAGCGCGAGCAGCCCGGTGACGTCGCGGCCGCCGATCGCGACGACGTGATCGGCGAGGGCCCAGAGGTCGGCCTCGGGCAGCGTGCCCGCGAAGCTCGGCATCGCCGTGCCGGTCAACCCGGTCGCGATGCTGAGCGCGGCGGCGCGGCGGTGGGCCTCGGCGCCCGGCTCGCGCGGCCGGTGCAGCACCGACGTCAGATCGTACGGCGGCGCGCGCAGCGCGAACGAGCTCGGGCCGTGGCCGTCGGCGTCGGCGCCGTGGCACGCCGGGCAGCCCTTGACGCGCCACAGCTCGGCGCCGCGCGCGGGATCGGGCGGCGGTGGATCGCCGAGCTCGATCGGCTGCGCGGCCCCGTCCCACGCCGCCGGTGCGAACGCGCGGATCACCGCGATCACGTCGTCCTGCTGGGCGGCGGACAGCGTCGCGCCGAACCCGGGCATCGCCGTGCCCGGGGCGCCGAGCAGGATCGTCGCGCGCACGTCGTCGTCGCTCGGTGGCTGGCCGACCGGCGCCGAGCGCCACTTCATCTCACCGCGCGTGAACGCACGGGGCGCCGGCCACACGTACGGCGCCGCGGGACCGCGACCATCGCCGCGCACGCCGTGGCACGGCAGACAGAGCCGCTCGTAGATCGGCCAGCCGCGCAGCGCCTCGGGCGTCGCCGACGCGTCGCGTGCGACGGCGCCTGCGAGCGCGACTGCGAGCGCGACGACGATCGGCGCAACGCGGCGTACGCGTCGAACCTGCCGCCATCGAGATGCCTGCACCGAGCTGCCTCCGAGCCTTGTGCTCAAAGTACGCCATGTCATATCCAGGTCCTATGCTTCGCACGAAGATCCTGGGGCTGGGCAGTTATGTCCCGGAGCGCGTCGTCGACAATCACGAGCTTGCATTCCTCAATGACAAGCACGTCCGGCAGCCGACGCAGCAGATCGAGACCACCGACGAGTGGATCCAGAAGCGCACCGGCATCCAGGCCCGGCGCTATGCGCCCAACGACGGCTCGGTGGCGACCAGCGACCTCGCGCTGCACGCCGCGCGGCGCGCCCTGGCCGACGCGGGCGTCGAGGCCGGCGAGATCGACTGCATCATCTTCGGCACGCTGTCGCCCGACTTCCACTTCCCCGGCACCGGCGTCCTGCTCCAGCACAAGCTCGGCATCGCCGAGCGCACCAGCTGCGCGTGCTTCGACATCCGCCAGCAGTGCTCGGCGTTCATCTACGGCCTGCAGATGGCCGACGCGTTCATCCGCACCGGCATGTACCGCCGCGTCCTGCTGGTCGGCGCCGAGCTCCACAGCCACTCGCTCGACTACTCGACGCGCGGCCGCGACATCACGGTGCTGTTCGGCGACGGCGCCGGCGCGATCGTGCTCGGCCCGATCGAGTCCGACGACCCGCGCGAGGGCGTGATCTACACCTCGGCCCACGCCGATGGCACCGGGGCGATGGACCTGTGCCTCAAGATCTTCGAGATCCAGCGCACGCCCTACATCGACTACGACCCGCGCGACCCGAGCCAGAACGAGCGGATGTACCCGCACATGGAGGGCAAGCGGGTGTTCCTCAACGCGGTGCGCGGCATGGTGATGTCGACCCAGGCCGCGCTGACCCGCACCGGCCTGACCTGGGCCGACATCCAGTGGTTCGTGCCGCACCAGGCCAACCTCCGGATCAACGAGAAGGTCGTCGAGGTCGCCGGGATCCCGCGCGACAAGGTGCTCAACACGATCGAGTTCTACGGCAACACCACCGCCGCCACCGTGCCGCTCACCATCGACCACTGGCGGCAGCACGGCCGGGTCAAGCGCGGCGACCGGATCCTGTCCTCGGTGTTCGGCTCCGGGTTCACCTGGGGCGCGGCGATCTTCACGTTCTGATCGCGTTCTGGCCGGTCGATCGACTTCTCCACCCCGCGGGTTCCAGCTACGGTGACCGCGCGATGACAGCGCTCAACATCGACATCACCGATCCGTGCGAGCACCTCGGCGAGACCAAGATCCGCCACGTCAAGCGGCCGGCGAAGGGCTGCGAGGATTGCTTGAAGATCGGCGGCGAGTGGGTGCACCTCCGGGAGTGCCTGACGTGCGGCCACGTCGCGTGCTGCGATTCGTCGCCGAACCGCCACGCGACCAAGCACTTCCACAGCTCGCGCCACCCGATCGTCACCTCGGTCGAGGTCGGCGAGGACTGGACATGGTGCTACGTCGACGAGCGCTTCCTCTCGGCGTGAGCGAGCCATGACCGCCGAGCCCGCCCCGCGCCCCGAGACGTTTCCGACGCTCGACGCCGCGCAGATCGAGCGGCTGCGCAGGATCGGCCACGAGCGCGCGGTCCACGCCGGCGAGATCCTGTTCGACCAGGGTGAGTCCTCGACTCGGTTCTTCGTCGTGATCGAAGGCTCGATCGAGGTCGTCCACCCGCATGCCGGCGGCGAGCACCCGATCACGGTGCACGAGCCGGGCGGGTTCACGGGCGAGGTCACGGTGATCGCCGGGATGCGCTCGTTCGTGCGCGGCCGCGCCCGGACCGCGGGTCGCGTGCTGGAGATCGATCGCGCGGCGCTGCGCGTCCTGGTCGCGGCCGACGCCGACCTGAGCGAGATCCTGATGCGCGCGTTCATCCTCCGGCGGGTCGGGCTGATCTCCCACGGGCACGGTGACGTGGTGCTGCTCGGCTCGCGCCACTCGGCGGGCACGCTCCGCGTCCAGGAGTTCCTGACCCGCAACAACCACCCGCACACGACGATCGACATCGAGACCGATCCGGCGGCCCAGGCGCTGCTCGATCAGTTCGGCGTCGGGATCGCCGACGTCCCGATCCTGATCTGCCGCGGCCAGCGCGTGCTCAAGAACCCGAGCAACCAGGAGCTCGCCGCGTGCCTGGGCTACACCGAGGTGCTCGACCGGACCAAGGTCCGCGACGTCGTCGTGATCGGCGCGGGGCCGGCGGGGCTGGCGGCCGCGGTCTACGGCGCGTCGGAGGGCCTCGATGTCCTCGTGCTCGAGTCGAACGCGCCCGGCGGCCAGGCCGGGTCGAGCTCGAAGATCGAGAACTACCTCGGGTTCCCCACCGGGATCTCGGGCCAGGCGCTCGCCGCGCGGGCCTACACCCAGGCCGAGCGGTTCGGCAGCGACATCGCGATCGCGCGCACCGCCACGCGGCTGATCTGCGATCGGCGGCCGTACCGCATCGAGCTCGGCCCGAGCGAGTCGGTGCTCGCGCGCAGCGTCGTGATCGCGACCGGCGCGCGCTACCACAAGCCGACGCTCGAGTCGCTCGAGCGGTTCGAGGGCATCGGCATCTACTACAGCGCCACCGCGGTCGAGGCCCGGCTGTGCGGCGAGGAGGACGTCGTCGTCGTGGGCGGCGCAAACTCGGCAGGGCAGGCCGCGGTGTTCCTCGCCCACACCGCGCGCAAGGTCCACGTCCTGGTCCGCGGCAAGGCGCTGTCGGAGACGATGTCGCGCTACCTGGCGCGTCGCATCGAGGACACGCCGCGGATCGAGCTCCTGGTCGAGACCGAGATCGTCGCGCTCGAGGGCGGCGATTCGCTCGAGCACGTGACCTGGCACAACAAGCGCACAGGCGACCGCTCGACGCATCCGATCCGCCACGTGTTCATGATGACGGGCGCGTCGCCCAACACCGAGTGGCTCGCCGGCTGCGTGGCGGTCGACGCCAAGGGCTTCGTCAAGGCCGGGTCGGACCTGACCCGCGCCGAGCTCGACGCCGCGCGCTGGCCGCTCGCGAGGCCGCCCCACCTGTTCGAGACCAGCCTGCCCGGCGTGTTCGCCGTCGGCGATGTCCGCTCGACCAGCGTCAAGCGGATCGCCTCGGCGGTCGGCGAGGGCTCGATCTGCATCCAGCTGGTCCACAAGGTGCTCGCGGAGTAGCGCCGCGGCGTGCGGCGCTCCGGCGGCGTCACTATGGAGTACGAGCGGACAGCCGACGATCGGGCCGAGGGTAGCCGCTTTACATGTACATCTGAGCGTGCGAAGTTGTACATGTGACCGCCGCCAAGAAGAAATGGACGATCGCGACCGCCCGGCAGCATCTGCCGGAGCTGGTGGGTCTCGCGGCGCGGGAGCCGCAGCGCGTGTACCGGCGAGACCGGCTGGTCGCGGCGGTGGTGAGCCCGGAGCTTGCCGATGAGGTGGAGAAGCTCCGGCGGCCGAGCCTCGCGGCCAGGCTCGCGGAGCTCCAGCAGCTGTGCGCCGAGGAGAGCTACGTGCTGACCGCTCCGCCGAGGCAGGACCGCGCGAACCCGTTTGCGGCGCCGCGTGCCGGTGGCCACGGGCGCACGCGGCGGGCTCGCAAGCGGTGAGCATCCTCGTAGATACGAACGTCATCGCGGAGCTGGCTCGGCCTCGTCCGGATCCGCAGGTCATGCGCTGGGCCGGCGGGCTCGCGACCATGGTGCTGAGCGTGATCACGGTCGAGGAGATCTTCTTCGGTCTGTCGGCGAAGCCCAGTCCGCAGATCGAGCGCTGGTTCGAGAGCTTTCTCGAGAGCGACTGCCAGGTCCTCGAGGTCACCCGGTCGATCGGCCGGCATGCCGGAGTGCTGCGCGGGCAACTCGCCCGGCGCGGACGTCCGCGCACGCAGGCGGACATGCTGATCGCGGCCACGGCGGCGTGGCATGGGCTCACGCTGGCGACCCGCAACGAGCGCGACTTCGCGGACTGCGGTGTGACCGTGGTCAATCCGTTCCGGTGATCGAACCGGCGAGCGGGTCGCGCGATCGACGGCGTCGTCGATGCATACTCGGGCAGTGCTGGAGCGACTGCGACGGATCGCGGGCCGATGGCGATCGGGCCGCGGCGAGGCGTTCGTGGTGCGGCCGGCGTGGAGCGGCGCGTGGTGGTGGATCCCGTTCTACGTGCTGGTCGTGGTCTGGACGTACCGCGACCTGTGGCACCAGCACGGGGTCGCCACCGGGTTTGGCTGGGACGTGGTCGACACCCACGGTCCCGACCTCGAGTTCATGGCGCGCGAGCTGCGCGACGGCCGGTTCTCGCTGTGGAATCCGTGGGACAAGGGCGGATACGCGGTCTACGCCGATCCGATCGTGTGCCGGTACTACCCGTTCACGTGGCCGTTCGCGGCCTGGGGCGCGGCGTTCGGTGCGTCGTGGTGGCTGATCCAGCTCGAGGTGCTGGGCCACCACATCGCGATGGCGGTGTGCATGCATGCGTTCCTGCAGAGCCGCGGGCTGTCGCGGCGCGCGGCGATGATCGGCGGGGTCGGGCTGGTGGTGTCGGCGCCGCTGCTGATCCACAAGGCGTCGATCATCCTGTGGCCGATGACCTGGGTGCCGCTGGTGTGGCTGGCGATCGACGCGGCGGTGGCGCGGCCGTCGTGGCGGCGCGGCGCGGCGGTGGCGGCGGCGTTCACGCTGTGCGCCACGGCGGGGTCGCCGCCGGGGCTGTTCTACGCGGCGCTGCTGATCGCGCCGTACGGGCTGTGGCGGGTGGCGACGGTGCGGCCGCCGTGGCGGCGGTTCGCCGGGTGCGCGGCGCTGGCCGCGGTGCTCTCCGCGATCGTGGTCGCGCTGGTCGCGCTGCCGACGCAGACGCTGGTGGCGCTGGGCACGCGCGATCGCTGGGCCGCCGGCGATGCGTTCGCGCTGTCGCTGTCGTTCGACGGCGGGGCCATGGCGCGCGGCGTGTTCGCCCACGCGGCGGGGACGATCGAGATGTACCTCGGCGCCGCGGTCATGCTGCTCGCGGTGTGCGCGCTGCTGCCGCCGCGCCGCGACGGCGGGGCGCCGTGGCTGTTCTGGGCGATCGCGATCGCGGGGTGGATCCTGGTCGCCGGGGCGAACACGCCGGTGTTGCCGTGGCTGGTGCACCACGTGCCGGGGTTCGCGCTGATGCGGATCCCGGGGCGCTACAAGCTGCTCGCGGCGTGGAGCGTCGCCGCGGCGGCGGCCTACGGCGCCGACGGGCTCGGCGAGGCGCGGCCGCGGGCCGTGCTCGTCGCGGCGGGGGCGGCGCTCGCGGCGTCGGTCATCGTGGTGGTGCGCCACGGGACGGCCCAGTTCCGGCCGGCGTGGTGGTCGATCGTCGCGATGGCGGTCCCGTGCGCGATCGTCGTCGCGGCGGTGGTCGCGCCCCGGCTGCGCGGCGCGGCCGCGGCGGCGCTGGTGCTCGTGGTGCTGCTCGACGCGCCCGCGTTCATCCACACGCCCGCGGCCCTGCCGGCCGCCGATCGGCGCCAGCTCCACGCGCACGACGACGAGATCCTGGCGCGGCTCGACGGCGTCCGCGACCGCTGGCGGGTGTTCGACGAGTTCGTGCTCGGCGAGCGGGTCGGCCAGCGCCGCGGCGTGCGCGAGCTGCGCGGCTACCCGGCGATCGACGCGCTGACCCATCATCGCTACGTCGACGTGCTCGACTTCGCCCGGCGCGATCCGGCGATCCTGACCGACGTCAATGTCCGCTGGGTGCTGCAGGGGCCGCACTTCCGGTTCGGCACCGGCGCCAACGTCCTGCCGCCGCTGACCGACGGGGCGTTCGTGGCGCGCGGCGGCGGGCTGTTCGAGGCGCGGCATCCCGCGCCGCTGGTCGCGTGGTACGGCGCGGTCACGCTGGTGGCGGACCCGCGGCAGGTGCTGCCGGCAGTGCGCGCTCTCGAGGATCCCGACGGCGAGCGCCGCCGCGCGGTGATCGAGCCCGACGCGGTGGCGAGGGTGCCGGCGCTGGCCGACCTGCTCGGCGCGGCGCCCGGCTCGGTCGCCGGCACGGTGGTGTCGTACGAGCCCGATGCGATCGCGGTCACCGTCGATGCGCCGCGCGCGGGCGTCGTGGTGCTGAACGAGCTCGCGTTCCCGGGCTGGACGGTCGAGGTCGACGGCGTGCCGCGGCCGGCGGCCCGCGCGAACTACGTGATGCGCGCGGTGTATGTCGACGCGGGGCGCCACGCGATCCGCTGGCGGTTCGAGCCGCCGCGGATCCGCGCGCTGATCGCCGGCTACCTCGCCGCGCTCGCGGTCATGCTCGCCGCCGCCGCATGGCCGCGCCGACCACGAGAGCCAGCACCAGGACCCCGGCCGGGCTAGAGTCGCGGCCGGCATCGCAGCAGCCGCCGAGGTCGCCGCCGTCGCAGGTCACCACCGGGCGGGCGCTCGGCTCGCTGGTCGCCGCGACGAACGCGCGGACCGTGCCGTCGTAGGAGGCCACGACCATCCAGTCGCCCGACACGGCGAGCCCGCCGAGCACGGGGGTGCCGAGCTGGGTCTTCCACAGCGCCTTGCCGGTCTGGAGGTCGAGCGCGGTGAGCTCGCCGGCGGTGTCGGCGGCCCACACGATGTCGCCGGTGATCACCGGCGAGGCCTCGAAGCCGGCCTCGCCCGCGCCGCGGTAGTGGGTCGCGCGGACCTGGCTCGGCGTGCCGGCGTGGCGCCACAGCTCGTACCCGGTCGTGGCGTCGAGCGCGACGAGGTCGCGGTACAGGGTCGGCACGACGAGGATGTGGCGGGCGATCGCCGGGGTCCCCACGGTCGCGTTGCCCCAGTCGAAGCCCGCGGGATCGAGCTTGTTCTGCCAGCGCAGCGCGCCGGTGGCGGCGTCGAGCGCGAACACCTCGTCGAGGCCGTTGACGACGTAGACCTGGCCGTCGGCGACCACCGGCGAGGCGTTGATCGCGGTGGTCAGCGGGCCCTCGAACCGCCACAGCTCGGCGCCGGTGGTGCGGTCCCAGGCGCCGACGCCGCCGAACGCGCGGTTGAACACGCCGAACGCGGCGCCGTCGCTGACCGCCACCGCCGACAGCGCCTGGCTGTCCTGGCCCTGCGGCACCGGATCGACCGACCACTGCATGCCGCCCTCGGCCGCCGAGATCGCGGCAAGCCGGCGCTGGTTGCCGATCAGGATGTCGCCGGCGTCGGCGGTCGGCGGCGCGAAGATCGCGGCGGCGCCGGGGACCAGGCCGGCGCCGAGCTCGCTGCGCCAGCGGATCGCGCCGGTGGCGAGGTCCATGCCGAGCACGGTGCCGTCGATCTGGGCCGCGGCGATCACGCCGCCCGACACCGCGACGCCGCCGCGGACCTGGAGCGGCGTGGTCGTGCGCCAGCGGATCTGTCCGGTCGCGAGGTCGAGCGCGACGACCCCGCCGGTGCCGCCGTCGCCCTGATCGGTCGCGGTGAGGTAGACCGAGCCGCCCGCGATCGCCGGCGCGGCCTGCAGCACGTGGCCGCCGATCGCGGTCGCCCAGCGCGCGGCCAGCGGCGGCGCCAGCTCGCGGCTGCGCGCGCCGGTGTGATCGGGCGAGCCGCCGCTCTGCGCCCAGTCGGGGCCGAGCGCCGGCGGCGCGCCGGCCTCGCAGACCACGAAGCCCAGCGACGTCGACGCGCGGCCGGCGTGCGACGCGACGGTCAGCGTGTGCGCGCCGGGCGCCAGCGCCGGCAGATCGGCCTGCCAGGCCCAGCCGCCGGCGTAGCGCAGCGCGATCGGCGTGGCGCAGTCGACCCGCGCGGTCACCGCCGGATCGCCGGCGTCGTACTCGGCCGCCGCGATCACGCGGCCGCCGGCCGCCGGCACGCACTGGCCGCGCCCCGGTGACACGACCTCGAGCAGCGGATGCTCGACGACGGTGCGGTGGTACGAGCTCAGCGCGCCGCGGTCGATCGTCATCACGCGGTAGCCGCCGGGCGAGAAGTCGAGCCCGCCCATGAGCAGCGGCTCGGAGTTGAGCTCGATCACGCCGTCGTGGTCGACCACGCGGTTGGAGTGGGTGTGGCCGGTCAAGACGTAGTCGACGCCGAGCGAGCGCAGCGTGTCGGTCACCCGCTCGCTCGGCGGGCCGTGGGTCATCGCGACGATCGCCATGCCCTGGGCGACGTGGGACAGCTCGGCGCCGAGGTAGTCGCGGATCTCGCCTTCGGGCATCGCCATGTTCCACACCACGAAGTGGGTGGTGCCGACGTCGAAGCTGTAATTGTCCGGCCCGTAGTGCGAGAACCAGGTCGCGCCGCCGTCGTACCAGTCGTGGTTGCCGGGCACCGGCACGTACGGCGTCGCCAGGCCGGCGACCGCGCGGTCGACCAGCGCGAAGTGATCGAGCTGGTTACCCTGCGTGATGTCGCCGAGCACGGTGAAGAACGCCGGCGGCGGATCGAGCGCGGTGGCGTCGGCGGCGACCTGCGTGAGGTCGTCGGCGAACGGCTGGTCCGGGGACAGGTGGGTATCGGCGGCGACCACGAACGTGACCGGGCCGGGGTGCGGCGCGGCGAGCCGGCGCAGGCCGAGATCGATCTCGGCGTCCGGGTGCGCGCCGTCGACGTGCGCCCACACCGGCCCGGGGGTGAAGCCGTCCGGCACGCGGACCCAGGCGATGCCACTGGCGCCGGCGGGGACGTCGAGCGTGAACTGGCCGCGCGCATCGGCGACCACGAACTGATGGTGGTCGAGCGCGACCACCGCGCCGGCGACCCCGGGCTCGCCCGCGCTGGGGTGGCCGTCGCCGTTCCTGTCGTCGTAGACCAGGCCGTGGACCGGCGCGGCCGCGGCCGGCGAGGCATGCCCAGCGAGCGCAACGATCCAGGCGGCGAGCAGGCGGTGCACGACTACATTATAGTGGCGATGTGACCAGGCAGTTCCAGTCGATCGCACGCGATGTGATCATCGGCGAAGGCACGACGATCCACGAGTTCGTCAACCTGTACGGCTGCCGGATCGGCGCCTACTCGCGGGTCGGGGCGTTCGTCGAGATCCAGCGCGACGTGACCATCGGGGATCATTGCAAGATCTCGACCCACAGCTTCATCTGCTCCGGCGTCCACATCGCCGACCGGGTGTTCGTCGGTCACGGCGTGACCTTCGTCAATGACAAGCACCCCCGGGCCTGCAACCCCGACGGCTCGGCCAAGGGGCCGGGCGACTGGTCGCTGGTCGAGACCTGGATCGAGGACGATGCCGCGATCGGCTCCGGTGCGACGATCCTGTGCGGCGTCCGGGTCGGCCGCGGCGCGATGATCGGGGCGGGCGCCGTGGTCACGCGCGACGTGCCGGCCGGCTGCACCGTGGTCGGCAATCCGGCCCGGGTGGTCGAGCCGGCGTAGTCGCGCCTACCAGTGGTCGGGCAGGCCGACGATCTTCCACCGCGCGTTGTCGTGCTTGGGATCGCCGCTGTGGGTGACGTAGGGCGATTTGCCGTCGAGCCACATGTAGTCCTGGTAACGCACGTTGTAGATCGTGCTCTTGTCGTCCTTGTCGCCGATCTTGTACTCGGCGTCGCTCGCCGTGTCGTAGAACTTGACCGCGCCGGTGGTCTGCCGGTAGCTCAGGAACAGCGGCGCCTTGTCCGAGCGGAAGATCGCGTGGTCGCGATCGCCGACGACGACCCAGTTCAGCGCGTCGCCGTCCTTGACGTAGATCCAGTTGTTGTTGGCGATGCCGTCGGGGGCGACCATGAAGTCGTTGGTCTTGGCGCTCTTGATCTTGACCTTGATCTCGGGCGGGACCTTGACGTCGGGGATCTGCCAGCCGGCCGGCGGCGTCAGCCACTTGAACGTCGAGCGCCACTCCCAGTTGTAGGGCATCCTGAGCTCGGGATCCTGGGCGTCGGAGAACCCGAGCACCGGCTGGAGGTTGTAGAGGCAGATGCGGCGGTTGTCCTCGATTTCCTTGGCGCGCTGCGCCTGGGTCTTGGAGCCGAGGTTCTTCATGCACGCCTCGACGGTCTGGCCCTTGCCGCCCTGACCGGAGGCGAGCACGTAGGTCGCGTCGCGGTGCGACTCGTCGTCGTACCAGTGCTTGAGCTCCTCGTTGTTGGGGTTCATCCAGTTGTCGAGCAGGCGGTTGGCTTCCTTGCGCGCGTGGTCGGCGCGGTCCTTGTCGTCCGTGGCCATGGTGCGGATGAACGCCGCCCACACGTCCTTCATGCCCTCGACGCTGACCAGCGGGATGGGCTTCATGTTGCTGGCCTTGTAGCCGCTCCAGCCGCCGTCGAACCGCGTGCCCGGCTTCCAGATCACGTCGCCGCTCTTGTACTCGAGCACCTGCATCGTCGAGTGCGAGTGCTGCTCGGAGCCCGCGGCGCACAGGTAGCTCTTGACCTGCCGCGGCGTCTCGTAGTTGTCGCTGTCGATCCGCACCGTGTGCTCGGAGCTGAACGAGTCCTCGAACAGGTGCACCGCGCGGCCGAACAGGAAGAAGTTGCGGTCCACGGTGACCAGCGCGGTGGAGCCGCCGCCGTCCCACACGGTGATGACACCGCTGGGCGCGGTCGCCGCGGTCACGAAGTAGTCGATGAAGCGAACGCGCGACCGGAGCGCCGCGTCGAGGCCGCCCGAGCCGCCGACGTCGTCGTAGCGCCGCATGAAGTGGTCGTACTGCACGTCGACCGGCTCCTGCGCCGTGTCGTCGAAGCAGTCGATGCCGGCGAGCTTCTTGCTGATCATCGAGTTGACGACGTTGAAGCCGCCGATGTCGACCCAGCGCTCGCCGATGATCGCGGCGAACACCGCCTCGTAGGTCGACTCGTAGCGCGAGTCGTTCACCTTGTGGTCCTTGATGTCCTTGACCTCGCCCTGCGCGTCGTTCAGGCCGGTGTCCTTGGCCAGGCCCTTGGTCCAGTGCTTGCGCGGATCGTCGGGGTCCGACTTGCTCACCGAGTCGCCGCCGAGCAACTCGAGGCCCGCCATCCGGGTGAGCCACTCGTGGCCCATCGGGATGCCGTTGCCCATGAACGTGGCGACGCCACTCTGGGTGAATCCCGACACCGGGGTCGGCCTGGCGAGTAGCGCGGCGAGCCCCAGCCCCGCGGCGCCTGTGATGACGAGCAATCGACGAGATGTCTTGCGCATGTTCCTCCTGTTCGATGACGGCAGTAGGAGCTGCGCGAGTTCCGGATCGCCCCGGCCGATTACCACCGATTACATCGTGGCCGCGAACCCGCCGTCCCGGGGCTGCGCCGGTGCGGCGTGCGGCGGCACCGGCCGCAGCAGCCCCGCCGGGCCGTCAGTCGCGGCGAATCGCCTGAGGCGACCGCTGCGCCCGGAGTGCCTCGAGCGCCTCGGTGGTGATCCGGGTCGCCTCGGCGTTGTAGGTGCACAGGATCACCTGGCGCGGCAGATCGTGGGCCGCGAGCTCGGCCGCGACGGTCGCCACCGCGACCTCGGCGGCCTCGACCAGCGGGTACCCGAAGATCCCGGTCGAGATCGCCGGGAACGCGATGGTCTCGATGCCGTGGCCGCGCGCGATCTCCAGGCTGCGGCGATAGCACGACGCCAGCTTGGCGCGCTCGCCGTTCGTGCCGCCGTTCCAGCGCGGACCGACGGCGTGGATCACGTACTTCGCGGGCAGGTTGTAGCCGCCGGTCAGCTTGGCGTTGCCGGTGGCGCAACCATCGAGCTGGCGGCACTCCGCGAGCAACTGCTTGCCGGCCCGGCGGTGGATCGCGCCGTCGACCCCGCCGCCGCCGAGCAGGCTCGAGTTGGCGGCGTTGACGATCGCATCGACCTCGAGCGTGGTGATGTCGGCCTGCAGGATGCTGATCCGATCGAGCGTGGTCATGGCCGGATGAGCTTGGACCATCGGAGTCGCCGCGCAAGCGCTGGCCGGGCTTCGTCCGCTGGTGCATTGTCCGGAACGGTGCTGCCGTCGCTCTCGATCGTGATCCCGGCGTTCAACGAGGCCGCGTCGATCGAGGCGACGGTCCGCGATGCGCTCGAGGTCGGGGCCGCGTACGCGGGCGCGCTCGAGGTGGTGGTCTGCAACGACGCGTCGCTCGACGCGACCGGGGCGATCGTCGATGCAATCGCGGCGCAGGATCCGCGCGTGGTGGTGCTGCACCGCGTGCGCAATCGAGGGATCGAGGCGTCGATGCGGACGCTGTACGCGCAGGCGCGGCACGCCTGGGTGTTCCTCAACAGCGCGGACCGGCAGTGGCCGATGACCGCACTCGCGCCGATGGCGGCGGCCGCCGAGGCAGGCGCGGACTTCGTGATCGGCGTGCGCTCGAACAAGCGCGAGGTCTACACGCCGTATCGCCGGCTGATCTCGTGGAGCTACGAGCGCATCGTCCGTGCGCTCGGCGCGCCGGGCGGCGATCCGGGGTCGATCAAGCTGGCGCGCCGCGAGCTGCTGCACCGGCCGGTGGTGGCGCGCGGGGTGTTCGCCGAGGGCGAGCGGATGATCCGCGCGGCGCGCGGCGGGGCGCGCGTGGTCGAGGTCCCGGTGGTGTTCCACCGCCGCGATCAGGGCCAGGCGACCGGCGCGCGCCGCGACGTCGTGGTGCGCGCCGCGCTCGATGTCGCGCGGGTCGCCGCGTCGCTCGCGCTCGGTGCGCCGGCGCCGGAGCTTCCCGTTCCGGATGTGGAGCGATGACGTCTCATCCGGCAGCGGACGCGCCGGCTGGTGGGC
>DASWRS010000528.1:0-10751 GCA_036403075.1 Kofleriaceae bacterium | reverse complement strand
CTCGCTTCGCTCACCGCTTGCGTCAGCGCTTCGCTCACCGCTTGCGTCAGCGCTTCGGGCACCGCTTGCGTCAGCGCTTCCGGCACCCCTCCGGGCACCGCTTCGGGCACCGCTTCGCTCACCGCTTGCGTCACCGCTTCGGGCACCGCTTCGGGCACCGCTTCGGGCACCGCTTGCGTCACCGCTTCGGGCACCGCTTCGGGCACCGCTTGCGTCACCGCTTCCGGCACCGCTTCGGGCACCGCTTCGCTCACCGCTTCGGGCACCGCTTGCGTCACCACTTCGGGCACCGCTTCCGGCGTCGGTTCCGGCACCGCGTGCCAGCTCGATCATGCGCGGCCCCGCCACCAGATCGGCAGAGCCGTTCCCGCTGCTGCCGGGGCTTCCGTCGCCGCTGCCGTCGGGGAACAGCGGATAGATCTCGAGCTTGGCGTGGTGATCGAGCACCATCCAGCGGCGCGCGCCGTCGCTGTAGACGCCGCCGAGGTCGTCGTCGCATGAGGCGATCGAGGGGCGGCGGCTGCACGCGCAGGCGACGAGCGCGGTCACGAGCAGGGGCGCGGCCGGGACCGCGCGGTTCACGTATCCAGGCCCTTGAGCCGCTCGGCCTGATCGTGGGCGCGCAGCGCGTCGATGATGTCGTCGAGGTTGCCGTCCATGATCGCCGGCAGGTTGTGCTTGGTCAGGCCGATGCGGTGATCGGTCACGCGGTCCTGCGGGAAGTTGTACGTCCGGATCTTTTCGGAGCGATCGCCCGAGCCGACCTGCAGCTTGCGGCTCGCCGCCTCGCTGGCCATCTGGCGCTCGCGCTCGGCCTCGAGGATCCGCGAGCGCAGGACCTTCATCGCCTTCGCGCGGTTCTTGATCTGCGAGCGCTCGTCCTGGCAGGCGACGACCACGCCGGTCGGCAGGTGGGTGATCCGGACCGCCGAGTCGGTGGTGTTGACGTGCTGGCCGCCCGCGCCGCTCGAGCGGTAGGTATCGATCTTGAGGTCCTTCTCGTCGATCTTGACGTCGACCTCCTCGGCCTCGGGCAGGACCGCCACGGTCGCGGCCGAGGTATGGATCCGGCCCTGCGCCTCGGTCGCGGGCACGCGCTGGACGCGGTGCACGCCGGACTCGAACTTGAGCTGGGAGAACACGTCCTTGCCGTCGATCAGGACGATGACCTCCTTGAACCCGCCCGAGGTACCCTCGGACAGTGACATCAGCTCGAGCTTCCAGCCGTGGCGCTCGGCGAACCGCGTGTACATCCGGTACAGGTCACCGGCGAACAGCGCGGCCTCGTCGCCCCCGGTTCCACCGCGGATCTCGAGGATGGCGTTCTTGCCGTCGCTCGGGTCGCGAGGGAGCAGCAGGATCTTCATCGCCTGCTCCGCGGCGGCCCGGAGATCCTCGAGCTGCTTGACCTCGTCGCGCGCCAGATCGCGCAGCTCCGGATCGGCCTCGGCGTCGGCCATCTGCCGGGCCTGGGTCAGGTCCGACAGCAGCTTGGCGTAGTCCTTCCAGGCTCCCACGAGCGGATCGAGCTCGGCGTGCTCGCGCGACAGCTTGAGGAACTCGGCGCGCTTGTTGATCACCTCTGCGGTGCCGAGCAGTGCGCCGAGCTCTTCATGGCGGCGCTCGAGCGTCGCCATCTTGTCGCGGAAATTCTGGGTATCGAACATGGCGCGGGGCTCCGCAGCCCGCCGGGCCGCCTACGACTTCTTCGCGTAGCGCTTGTTGAACCGATCGATCCGGCCGGCGGTATCCATCAGCTTCTGCTTGCCGGTGTAGAACGGATGGCAGTTCGAACAGATATCGACGCCGAAGTCGCCTCGGGTCGAGAACGTGTCGTGAACCGCGCCGCAGGCGCAGGTGATGTGCGCGGGGCGGTAATGGGGATGACCAGCTGTGTCTTTCATGGGTTACCTCGTTACCCGGCCGGAGCCGGGGCCTCGGGTGAGCCCGTATCTATAGGTATGAGGCCGGCCGAAAGCAAGCCCCTAGCCAGGGCGAACCCGGCCCCCCAGGCGGGGCAGGGCCCGGTCGGGGTAGAGCGGCAGGATCTCGTGGCCGATCCGCAGGTCCCCGACGCCGCGGTACTTCGCGCCCAGGTCGAGGCTGACGTAGACCTTGTTGGAATCGAACACGCCGAAGCTGGTCGACACCACCATCTGCATGTCGCCGATGGTCTCGAAGCCGTCGGGGATCACGTCGTGGCCGTAGATCGCGATCGTGCCATTCATCGCGCGCAGGAACCGGCGCGCCTCGGCGTCGGTCGCCGACCGCGCCCACAGGATCTTGCCGACCACCGGCGTGTCGAGGACGTCGAGCGGGCTGGCGTAGTGCGCGCCGGACAGGTCGGCGGCCTCGAGCTCGGCGACCGAATCGATCTGCGCGGCGGGCGCGCCGTGGGTGAACACCGCACCGCACCGGGTGACCGCGGCGAGCGCGAAGGTCTGGATGATGCCGCGCATCCGTGCGGTCGCCGCCGGCCCGAGGATCTGCTCGAGCAGCGCGACCTCGTCGGCGGCGAACTTGGCGGTGTGCGGCCCGCCGATGTGGCCGTGCTCGTGGTTGCCGAGCAGCGCGTGGACCCGGCCGGGGTACTTCGCGGTCAGCCCGGCGTACGCGATCATCACCTCGCCGCTGGCGTCGCGGTAGTACTCGCCGAGGAAGTCGGGCCAGTCCTCCGGATCGATGTGCGGGCCGTGGATCAGGTCGCCGGTGAACAGCGCGTGGGCGTCGCCCTGGTGCTCGAGCAGCGCCTGCTCGAAGACGTGCACGAAGCGATCGAAGTCGCGCATGCAACCCTGGAGGTCGGTGCACACGAGCAGCCGACCGTGGTCGGGTAGTCGCAGCACGCGCGCCATCGACTCGTCACGCTATCAGGGGATCACCAGCGCCGGTAGCCGCGTGGTCCGACAATCGCAACACGCACAGCGCAGCCTCCCATGCCACATTCTCCTCATCATGCGTCGTGTGAGAGCGATCGTGAGGGGCCGCGTTCAGGGAGTGTCGTATCGCGCGTCGACCGTCGACGAAGCGTGCGCCCACGGGCTGACCGGCTGGGTCCGCAACCTGGCCGACGGCTCGGTCGAGCTCGAGGCCCAGGGTGACGAGGCGCGCGTCCACGCACTGCTCGCGTGGTGCGAGCACGGCCCGCCGGCGGCGCGCGTGGCCGGTGTCACCGTCGACGAGCGCGACGTGATCGCCGGCGAGCAGGGCTTCGGCGTCAAGCGCTGACCGTGCCACGGCGCGCGGACTCGCGTCCGCCGCTACGGCTCGAGCCCGAGCAGCTCCTGCGCTTCCGGATCCGGAGGACGGCACACGACGCGGTCGACGGTCGCCATCTTGGCGTGGATCACGTCGCACACCGGCGTGAACGACGCCTTCTGGAACGCGCGCAGCGAGGCGTGGTTGTCGGCGGCGATCAGCGCCCACGAGCGGTAGGCGTCGGTCGCGCGCAGCCCCTTGGTGAGGTGCTCGAGCATGGCCGGGGCCACGGCGCGGCCGCGGGCAGCCGGCGACACGAACACGCTGTGGATGTACGCGTCGTACTTCGCCATCCGCAGCACGCGGCCGAGCTCGGGCGCCTCGATCGGCCCGCGCGCGGCCCACGCGATGCCGGCCTGGCGGACGCCGAGCGTCGCGAGCACCGCCTGATCACCGCGCTGCCATTGCAGCCGCGCGGCGCGCTCGTCGAGCGCGAGCTGCTCGAGCAGGTCGGCGCGGCGCGCCTCGTCGAGCCGGTCGTAGTCGGCCTCCGAGAACGTGGCGAGCTCGAGGCCGGTGATCGGCTCGATCCCGCGGGTCCACAGCTGGCCGCGGTACAGGCAGTAGCGGTCGTACTGCGCGACGTTGGCGGCGACGCTGCGGATCCGGGTCCACGCGGCGCGCGCCTGGGCCGCGGCGATCGCCGGGGTCTCGCGGGCGCGCCGGGCCCGCCGGGTCACGCTCGACAGCGTCCGGCCGACCGACGCGGTCGTCGACTGACCCCAGACCCGGACTGCGAGCACCGGCTGCTTGGACGACGGCAGCGGCGGCAGCGTGTACTCGGCGGCGCCATGGACGACGTCGAGCGCGATCCGGCCGCGCGCGCGCGCCGCGACCGCCTCGGTGTGGAGCAGGCGGGCCGAGGCGCGTCCGGCCTGCGGATCGACCCCCATCGCGAGCACGACCGCGCGATCGCCGTCATCGACCACCATCGCGGCGGCGCAGGCCTCGCCCTGGGCATCATCGAGCCGGGCCAGCCGGATCCGGCCCTGCTTGCCGAGCTCGATCGCGACCTGCTCGAGCAGGCCGATCGCCTCGGGATCGCCGAGCGGCGACGGCTCGTCGCGCTCGGCCCACTCGAGCCGCGACAGCCGGCGCAGCGCGGTCATGCCCTTGCGCAGCGCCCCGAGATCGTCGCCAAACGTGATCACCACGCGCGACGCGTCGGTCGCCTCGACCGGCGCGAGCGCGAGCGCGATCCGCGTCGCGCCGCCCGCCGACGGCGAGCTCTCGACCGTGAAGCCGGCCGGCGCCATGCGCTGGACCAGGTGGGCGCGGACCCGCGACGGGTCGGCGAGCGGCTCGAGGTCGATCAGGTCCCAGGTCGCGGCCTCGTCGACCAGCTTGCGGGCGAGCGCGGTCCCGGCGCGATCTTCCCAGCCGGCGCGGGCCAGGAGGTCGAGCGACGGCGGCCGCGGCCCGGCGTCGCCGATCATGCGCAGCTCGCGGGTGTCGAGCAGCGCGACCTTGACCGTCCGGCGATACAGTGGCGCCAGGCACACGATGTCGCCGGCCGCAACGCCTGCCCCGGCATCCGGTTCCAGGGCGCGGCCGACCATCACGTAGAGCTCGGCTCCGAGCGTGGCGTGATACGCCTGCCACCACGGGACCAGCCAGTCGGGGCCGCGAAACAGACCGCTGCCTCCGACACTTGCGAGCGCACGCCACTCGTCTTCGATCGCTCGCAGCGCGGCTATTTCGCGGACCACCGAGACATCAACTGCCATTCGCGGCGCCACGGTATCACGCCGGACGGGGCTCGGCGCGTTGCCATCCGCAACGCGATCGGCAACGCCACCGGTTGCAAGGGGGCTCACCCCTTCGATACCAGCATTCATGGCGTCGGGCAGATGCACGAGGGATGCCTCACCCGGCTCGGCGCATGACCTGCGCGTAGAAACCGTCGGTGCCATGACGGTGCGGGGTCACGGTGAACGCCTCGCCATCCCCGAGCTTCTGCGCCCCGTCCCCGAGGATCTCGGTCAGCGGCACACGCACGAGCTCTGGCCCGACCACCGCAGCCACGACGTCGGCGTTCTCGATGCGGAGCAGCGTGCAGGTTGCGTACATCAGCCGTCCACCCGGAGCGAGTAGATCGCGCGCCCCCCCGAGGATCTCGCGCTGGCGCGCCGCGAAACCCGCCAGATCGGCATCGCGCAGCCTCCAGCGCGCCTCCGGGTTGCGGCGCAACGCCCCGATCCCCGAGCACGGCGCATCGACCAGCACGACGTCGGCCTTGCCGCGTAGCGCATCGAGAGCGGCCGGCCAGCGCCCGCCATCGAGGTGGACGGGCTGCGCGCTGGTCACGCCGGCGCGCCGCGCGCGGCGCCGCAGCTCCTCGAGCTTGCGGGCGTCAATGTCGGCCGAGACGATCCGGCCGCGGTTGCCCAGCCGGGCGGCGATCGCCAGCGTCTTGCCGCCGGCGCCGGCGCACAGATCGATGACCAGGCGCGGCGCGCGACCACCCGCGGCCGCTGCGAGGTCGGCGAGCAGCTGGCTGCCCTCGTCCTGGGCCTCCATCGCGCCGCGCGTGAACGCCGCGAGCGCGAACAGGTTGGTGCGGGATTCGACGTGCAGGGCCGTATCGCACCATGCCCCCGGCGTGGTCGCGATCCGGTCGCGGGCCAGTTCGGCGGCCAGCTGGTCGCGGTCGCCGACCAGGAGGTTGGCCCGGACCGTCATCGGCGCCCGCCGGTTCAGCGCGAGCGCGAGCGCCTCGGCCTCGTCGCCCCAGTCCGCGGCGAGGCGCTCGGCCAGCCAGTCCGGCAACGACGCCGCGAGCGCGATCCGGGGCACCAGCTTGCGCTCGCGGGCGATCGCGGCGTCGATCCCGGCGACCGCGCTCCAGTCGAGCTCGGGCACGGCCCGCGCGGCGCGCTCGGGCGCGAGCAGGCCGTCGAGCACGAGCAGCGCGATCAGGCGCTCCAGGTCGCGCGGGGCGCGCTGGGTCTTGCGGCCGCGGGCCAGCGCGGCGTCGACCCGGCGCAGGTGGCGCACGAGCCCGTACAGCGTCTCGCTGACGAACCGGCGCTCGTGTGATCCGATCCACGTCTCCTTGCGAAACGTGACGGCCAGCCGGTCGGTCACAAAGCCCCAGTCCATCCGCGTGCGCTGCCAGAGCTCGAGGACCAGCGCGCATAGCCGGCCGCCATCGACAACGTGCGACGCCAGCTTCCTGTCGGCGATGCGCTCGAGATCCGGCAGAGACCGCGTCATACACCCGCAACGCAGTGCGGCGCAGCTCCTCGCGAGAAATCGGCCGCGATCACATTGAAAACGCCACCTCCGGAGCGGTAAGCCGTGAGCAATGAGCACCGAGACCAAGCCGCTGCCGACCGTCAAAGAAGGCGGCGTGACCAGCCTCAAGGACCGAGGCAACCTGTTCGAGATCGCAACGCGCCAGATCGAGAAGGCGATGAAGCTGATCAACATCGATCCCGATGTCGCGCAGATCCTCGCGCAGCCGAAGAACGAGCTGATCGTCAACTTCCCGGTCCGCATGGACAACGGGAAGTTCCAGATGTTCAAGGGCTACCGCGTCCAGCACAACAACATCATGGGGCCCTACAAGGGCGGCATGCGCTACCACCCCGAGGCCAACCTCGACGAGATGAAGGCGCTCGCGTCGTGGATGACGTACAAGAGCGCGCTCCACGAGATCCCGTTCGGCGGCGGCAAGGGCGGCATCAAGGTCGATCCGCGCCAGCACAGCAAGCTCGAGCTCGAGCGCATCACCCGCCGGTTCACCGCCGCGCTTGGCTCCAACATCGGCCCCGAGTACGACATCCCCGCGCCCGACGTGAACACCAACAGCCAGACCATGGTCTGGATGATGGACACGTACATGAACATCGTCGGTGCCGGCGACCGCAACACGGTGCGCGGCGTGGTCACCGGCAAGAGCGTGTCGTCGGGCGGCAGCCACGGCCGCGCCGAGGCGACCGGCCAGGGCGTGGTCCACTGCATCACCGAGTGGGCCAAGGACAGGAACTTCAACCTCGACGGCTGCCACGTCATCATCCAGGGCTTCGGCAACGTCGGCAGCTACGCCGCGCGCCTGCTGTCGCAGAAGGGCGCGGTGATCGTCGGAGTCGGCGACGCGGGCGGCTACATCGCCAACTCCGAGGGCATCAACCCGCACAAGCTCGGCGAGCACGTCCACAAGACCGGCTCGGTCGCCGGCTACAAGGGCGCGCAGAAGATCGAGCGCGCCGAGTTCTTCTCGCTCGATGCCCACATCTTCGTCCCCGCCGCGCTCGAGCTCGAGCTCGGCGTCGCCGAGGCCAAGTCGCTCAAGGTCAAGATGGTCGTCGAGGGCGCCAACGGCCCGACCTACCCCGAGGCCGAGGACATCCTGCTCGGCAAGGGCATCGACGTCATCCCCGACATCCTCTGCAACTCGGGCGGCGTGATCGTCTCGTACTACGAGTGGCTGCAGAACAAGCGGGCCGAGCAGTGGGAGCTCGAGGACGTGCTCGACCGGCTCGAGCGCCGGATGAAGCAGACCTGGGCCAACGTCCGCCACTACGTGGCCGTGAACAAGACCGACTGGCGCACGGCGAGCTACGCGCTCGGCCTCGAGCGCCTGCAGCACTGCTATCAGGAGCGCGGGATCTTTCCGTGATCCTGGCCGTGATCCCGGCCGTGATCCCGGCCATGGTCCTGCCCGTGATCTTGCGCCGCGGGTGACCGCTCAGTTACAGGCGCCGGTCTGGCACACGCACGCCCCGGCGCATTCGTTGACGATCTCGCCGGTCGCGAAGAACCGCTGGATCTGGCGCCGCGCCGCGGGCTGGCGGCGCGTGAGGTCGTGCATGTCGAGATCGGGCGGTGGAACGTTGGCGACCGGCGGTGAGGGAGCTCCGCCATCGAGAATCACCATCGCGCTGCCGCCGGACAGCGGGCCGGGGCGGACCGGCAGCCCCCACGGCGTCGTCGGGGTCGGGCCCAGGATCGGGATCGCCATCGTGCGCGCCAGCCAGTACGAGCCGACGTTGGCGACCTGCTCGTCGCCGAGCGCGATCTGCACGAGGATCTGCTTGGCGGGCACGCCGGTCGGCGCGCCGGCGAGCACGGTGTTGGCGACCCCGGTGCCCTCGACCTTGTCCCACCGCATCTGGAACAGCCCGACGACCATGGTGATGTCGAGCGGATCGGGATAGGCGGCGGCGAGCACCGTGCGGTACAGCGTCCAGTCGGTCGAGCGCTCGAGCAGGGTCGAGTAGTTGGCGGCCGCGACGCCGAGCACCGCGCGGGTCACCGTCGGTTCGTAGGCCATCACGGTGGTGCCCAGGATGCCGCCCTGCGACAGGCCGTAGTAGTAGATCTTCGCCGGATCGACCAGCGACTTGCCGGGCGTGCCGCCGTCGACGAACAGCCGCGCGGCGAGCGAGGTGCGCATCGCGCGGACCAGCGCGACGTGGTTGACCACACCCTGCTCGATCACCTCCATGACCTCGTCGGCGTGCGAGATGTCGGACAGCGCGCGGCCGACCGCGCCGAGGTCGGAGGTCGACATGCCGCGCATGTCGGTGCCGACGAGCACCGCGCAGAGCTCGGCGGCGGTGGTCTGCTGCACACCGCCCGCGGTCTCACCCGCGCTGCCGAGCAGGCCGTGGCCGTAGACCACCATCGCGACCGGGCGCGGCGCGGCGTACGCGCAGGCCGGCACGATCGCGGTGAACGGGATCGCGTAGAAGCCCTGGACCGCGGGCAGGCCCGCGGCGTCGCGCGCGATCCGCGTGCCGGGCGCCGTGTTCCCGCCCTGGGTCAACAGCAGCGGCGCGTCGAGCGTGCCGGTGATCTTGCGCCGGATGACCTTGCCGTCGCCGATCGGCGCGTCGGCCGAGATCGTGAAGCCGATCGGGTGGCGATCGAGCGCGGCGAGCGCGCGGTCGCGCGCGGCGATCAGATCGCGGTGCAGGTGCTCGTCGGACGCGACCGTGAAGTCCCAGGCCACGACCAGATCGCTCGCCGGGAAGCCTGCATCGTCGAGCGCGTCGAGCACCTCGGTGAACCGCGGCCGCATCGCCTCGAGCAACGCGTGATCGGTGTTCCGCCGATCGCGCAGCGCCGCGAACCCGGGCGGGATCGCGAGCTCGCCGCCGCCCCGGGCGCGGACCCGGCGCGTGATCGCCACGGCATAGCGGTGGCCGCCGGTCAGCCGCGCGGCGGGCCGGAGCAGCAGCGCCTGGGCGTCGGGGTGATCCTCGGCCTGGGCGTCGAGCTCGGCGTAGTGCGCGATCCGGGTCCCGGCGGTCATGTCGAGGATCACCGTCGGGCTGTCGTCGGCGAGCGACAGATCGAGGTTGTCGAGCGGCGGCAGGCCCTCGGGCGACACGCCGCCCTTCCACGCCATCACGATCGGCGCGGCCGGCGAGAACCCGTCGGCGAGGTTCCAGCCCGCCGGGTCGGCCGGCACGCCCTCGGTGTTGCTCGGCAGCGCCCCGTCGGGGATCGCGAGCCGGCGGCCGGTCGGCGACGCCGGATCGTCGACCTCGAACGCCGAGCTCGGCCACGGCGTCATGCAGTGGCCGTCGCCCAGCGGATTGCACGCCGCCTCGATCTGCAGGCTGGTGACGTTGCTGCACGTCGGCGCCAGCGCGAGCACCGCCAGCAGCGCGCAGCGGCGCGGCAGGCGGATGATCGCGGTGGCAGGCAGGTACCGCATCGAGGTCACGCTACACCGGTGTGACTCGCCCGGACAGATGAGCGTTTGGTGAACCGCCGGGCTATAACCGCGCGGTGCGCCACGCGATCGTGATAGTTGCCGCGCTGGTCGTGGGATGTGGTCGTCCTGCCGACCCCAAGCACGCCGGTCCCGTGCCGGTGGGCCCGACGAGGACGGCAGGTCCGGCGAAGCCGCCGCCCGGCGGCAGCACCACTGGGTCGAGCGCGCCGGTCGTGCTGCCGGTCGTCGCCTGCCCGACGCCGACCTGCGTGTTTCACGCAGGCGCCGCGGGGTACTTCACGTGCCTGTCCGGCGGCGCGGGCACGTGCTTCCACTTCGGCGCGCCGTGCGCGCCCGCGGACGCGTGCATGTACGATCCGGGAGACCACACGTACAAGCAGTGCGCGCGCGCCAGCGAGGGCACCTGCCCGCAGTGGGGCGCCGCCTGCGCACCGGCGACGCGCTGCATGTTCGACGTCGCCGACGGCTTGCACCACACGTGCGACGAGGTCGCGGACGGCGGGTGCAAGCGCTACGGCGCCTTGTGTGCGCCATGAGCCGCGCTGCATGTTCGACGTCGCCGACGGCTTGCACCACACGTGCGACGAGGTCGCGGACGGCGGGTGCAAGCGCTATGGCGCCTTGTGTGCGCCGTGCCGCGCTGCAAGCTCGACGTGGCTGTTTTTTCCGCCTGAACCCTGCGTGTGACGAAGGTCGGCCGTGGCGCACGCAAGCGCTACGGTCCGTCGTGTCCGCCCTGTTCGCCGTGTCCGCCGTGTCCGCCGCTGCCGCCGGTCTCGTCCGGTGACGCCGCGTCGTCCGG
>DASWRS010000527.1:0-10022 GCA_036403075.1 Kofleriaceae bacterium | reverse complement strand
ACCACCACGATCGACCATCCGGCGAGCGGCTGGACACGGCGTGGGAGCATCGCAGGCAGCATACCCGGCTCAGCGCTTCATGCCCGCCCCGTGGCCGCGGTGGTGGTCGGCCCCGCCGCGGCCGTGGCGGTGGTTCCCGGTCTCCCGGTCGCCGGCCTTGAACTCGTCGAGCGACAGCCGGCCGTCGCCGTTCTTGTCCATGGCCGCGAACCGCTCGGCGAGCTTGGCGTCGCGCTCGGCCGCGAACGCCGCCTTCATCTGCGCGCGCTCGGCATCGTCGAGCTTGCCGTCGCCGTTCTTGTCGAACTTCGCGAGCATCTGCTGCTTGTGCTCGGCGCGCCGGGCCGCGAACGCCGCCTTCTTGTCGGCGCGCTCGGCGTCGTCGAGCTTGCCGTCGCCGTTCTTGTCGAACTTCTGGATCATCTCCTGCTTGCCGTGGCCGACGTCGCTGCCTCCACCGGGCTCGGCGACGGCGTAGGTGGTCGCCCCCGCGACGAGCGGTGCGGCGATGAACAGTGCGAGTTTTAGCTTGGTCAACATTGCATTCCTCCGGTCAGGCGTCATCGCAATGCGCGTGCCGGCGGTAAGTCGGCGAATCGTCGTGCGCGCTGCCGGGGTGTGCCGCAAGATCCGCAGTGCGGAGCTGCAGAACCCGCTTGACCCTGACGCGGCGTGAGGCCGCACGGTGCATTCACGAGGACCCCATGGCATTCACGGTCGGAGAGCTATCGAAGCTGACGGGCGTGACGGTGCGCGCGCTGCACCACTACGACGAGATCGGGCTGGTCCGGCCGTCGCAGCGGACCGCCGCGGGCTACCGGCTCTACGACGAGGCCGACGTGCTGCGGCTCCAGCAGGTGCTGGTGTTCCGCGAGCTCGGCGTGCCGCTCGACGAGATCGGGCCCGCGATCGAGGCGGCCGCGGATCGCGCGGCGCTGCTGCGCAAGCACCGCGCCCAGCTCGCCGACAAGCGCGGCCGGCTCGACGCGATGCTCGCCGCCGTGGATGCCGCCCTGGAGGTGCTCGAGAAAGGTAAGCAGACCATGACACCCGAGGATTTCAAGACGATGTTCGATGGCTTCGATCCAACCGAGTACGAGGACGAGGCGCGAGAGCGCTGGGGCAAGACCGACGCGTACCAGGAGAGCGCGCGCCGGACCCGGCAGTACGGCAAGGCCGAATGGGAGGCGATCAAGAACGAGAGCGAGGCGATCTACGCCCGGCTAGGCCAGCTCATGCGGCAAGGTGCGGCAGCGTCCGATCCCGCCGTGCAGGCGGTGGTCGAAGATCACCGCCAGCACATCGACCGCTGGTTCTATCCGTGCTCCAAGCGGATGCACCAGGGCCTCGGCGAGATGTACGTCGCCGATCCCCGGTTCACCGCGAACCTCGACAAGCAGGCAGGGGACGGGTTCGCCCGGTTCCTGCGCGACGCGATCGCCGCGAGCGCGTGATCGACGGCGGGCGAGCAACGCGAACCACGCGCTGAACATCAGACGATCGCCGATGGTGCGCTATCCTCCGCCGGTGGCGAGCGATCCGACCGAAGCGGACGACCTGGGCCGCACCGCGACGGCCCAGGTGTCGTCGACGGCGCGCGCCGAGGCGGCCGAGGCGCTCGGCGCGTCGCTCGGGCGCTACCGGCTCGAGCGCGAGCTCGGCACCGGCGGCATGGGCGTGGTCCACGCGGCGTTCGATCCCGATCTCGAGCGCCGGATCGCGCTCAAGGTGCTGCGGGTCGCGATGCCGGGGCTCGAGGCCAAGGATCGCCTGCTGCGCGAGGCGCGGGCGATGGCGCGGCTCGCGCACCCCAACGTGGTCACCGTGCACGAGGTCGGCACCGCGAATGGCCGCGACTACGTCGCGATGGAGCTGATCCAGGGCGAGACCCTCGCCGACTGGCTGCGCGCCGAGCGCCGCCGGCCGACCGAGATCGTCGCGGCGTTCCTCGCGGCCGGGCGCGGGCTCGCCGCCGCGCACGCTGCGGGCATCGTCCACCGCGACTTCAAGCCGCACAACGTGCTGCGCAGCCGCCAGGGCCGGATCGTCGTCACCGATTTCGGGCTCGCGCGCGAGGCGGAAGGCCAGCTGCCGGCACCGCGCGATTCGCGGCCGGCGTCCGCGCTGGCGGCGATGCCGGCGGCCGCCGCGTTCTCGACCGGCACGCCGGGCTCGTTGACCGGGATCACCGCGACCGGCTCGCTGCTCGGCACGCCGGCATACATGGCGCCCGAGCAGTGGAACGGCGGCCTGGTGACGCCGGCGACCGATCAGTTCGCGTACTGCGTCGCGCTGTGGGAGGCGCTCGCCGGCGAGCGGCCGTACCGCGGGCCGACGCTCGACGAGCTCCGCGCCCAGGCCGCGCTCGGCCCGGCCGCGCTCGACGACTCGAAGATCCCGCGGCGGCTGCGCCAGATCCTGCGCCGCGGCCTCGATCCGGATCCGGCGCAGCGCTGGCCCGACATGGACGCGCTGCTCGCCCAGATCGTGCGCGTCGAGCGCCGCCCGGGCATCGCGCTCGCGGTCGCGGTCGGCGCGCTGGTCGCGGCCAGCGTGCTCGTGTTCGCGATGCGCGCCGGTGACGAGCTGGCGGCGCGGCCGCGCTGCGATCCGCCCGCGCTCGATCCGGCGGTGGTGTGGTCGCCGTCGGCGCACGCCGGGGTCGGCACCCAGACCGTCGCCGCGAAGCTGCTCGACGCCGAGATCGCCGCGTGGGGCACGGCGCGCGCGGCGGCGTGCAAGGTCGCGCCGGCGGCCCGCGCGCCGCGGCTGGCGTGCCTCGAGGGCGTGCTCGCGCGGATCGACGCGGTCGCGCGCGCGGCGCGGGCGCTGCGCGACCGGCCGCAGATCGATGCCGGCGCGCTGCTGATCGATCCGCGGGTGTGCGAGATGGCGCGCGCGCCGCGGCTGATGACCGCGACCTCGCCCGAGCTTCGCGAGGTGATCTCGACCTGGCTCGCGCGCAGCGCCACGCCGGTGCCGCTCGAGCCGGCCGTGGTCGACGGGCTGGTCGCGCGGGCCGCGCCCGAGCCGTGCGCGTCGTCGCTCGCGCACCTGCTCGCCGCCGACATCCAGAAGACGCTGGTCGAGCGCGGCCGCCACCTCGACGAGGCCCAGCAGGACGCCGAGCGCTGCGGCGACGACCGCGTGCTGGCCGAGACCGCGATCTCGGCGGCGCAGCACATGATGGACAACGAGTGGCTGAGCGCGGCGGTGACCGCGAAGCTGCGGCTCGCCGACGCCGCGGCCCACCGGGTCGGCCAGCCCGACCTGATCGCCGAGGTCGATCTGATGCGGGTCGAGACCGCCAAGCGCGCCGAGAACCTCGACGAGGCGATCACGCGGGGCAACGCCGCGATGGCGGGGTTCGCGGCGCGCGGCCGGCTGCGGGCCCAGATCAACGCCGGCCTCGGCGTGCTCGCGTTGCGCCAGTACCGCGCCGGCGCTGCCGATCTCGCGGCGATCCCGGATCTGCTCGCGAGCTGGCGGGCGCAGGCCGTCGCCGCGCTCGGGGCTTCCGACGAGATCGTCCGCGCGATCGACCTCCACGCGGCGCAGTGGGCATTCGCGCACGGCGACGTCGCCGGTGCGCACGCGACGCTCGATCGGCTGGCGCGGCAGTTGCCCAACGACCGGCCGCAGCGGGTCGCCGGCGTCGTGGTGGACGCGCGCGGCCAGCCGGTGGCCGGCGCCACCGTGACCGCGGGCCGCTCGCTGCGCGGCGACTCGGCGCGCGCCGCCGCCGGCTTCACCGATCGCGACACGATCCGCATCGCGACCACCGGCGACGACGGCCGGTTCGAGATCACCGACGCGGTCGATGACGCGGTCGTGATCGCCGAGCTCGGCGACCGCCGCTCGGCGCCGGTCGCGGTCGGCGACGAGCTCCGGCTCGCGATCGAGCCGACCAGCCGGATCGAGGGCAAGGTCGACCTCGCCGGGCAGATCCCGGCCAACGTCATGATCGCGGTCAAGGACGTCACCTGGCCGATCACGCCGTGGTACTCGATCCGCGCGCCGGTGGCGCCGGACGGTTCGTTCACGATCGACGGGGTGCCGCGCGGCAACGTCCGGGTGTTCGCTGCGATCGACGGGCTGAGCGACATGGTCATGGGCGGCGCGACGATCGCGGTGCGGGGGCCCGCCGTTCGAGGGGTCGCGCTGTCGCTCGTCAAGTCGACCCGGGTCGTCCAGGTCCTGGTCCGCAACACGGTCAACACCCGGCTCGCCAATGCCCAGGTCGTGGTGATCCCCGGACATGTACCGTCGAGCAACGCGCTCGAGATGAACCGGCGGTTCCGCGGCGGTAGCATCCGCTGGGCGCGCCAGCTCGAGGGCGAGCATGCGCCGCAGGAGATCGTGGCGGCGGCCCAGCCCGGCGACCTGTTCGCGACCATGACCGACGTGCCCGATGGCGCGGCCAGCGCCTGTGCGCTCGGGTTGCCCGAGCTCTCGGACGAGGAGCTCGAGCGCAAGCTCTACGCGCACCTCGACCGGGTCCAGGTGATCTGCGCGCCGATCCCCGAGGACGCCGACCTCGTGACGATCGAAGTTCCGCCGTTTCCGCGGCTGGACTAGGCGCGGATTCGGAGGCGGACGCTACAGCCTCGCGAGCGCGGTCTGCATCCGGGCGCGCAGCGGCTCGACGACGGTCGGGTCCTTGATGTTGATCACCGGCTCGGTGTCGTACTGCTCGTAGAACACCGAGTCCTTGGCGTCGGGGGGGACGCCGAGCGCCTCGCGGATCCGCTTGAAGTCGGGGATGAAGCCGCGATCGATCAGCGGGAGGATCGTGCCGGTGATCGTGCCGGTGAGGCCGCAGATGAAGATCACGACGTTCTTGGGGTTGAAGCCGCCCGGGGGCAGGCCGAGCCGGCGCTCGAAGTCGTCGAGCCGCGCGCCCTCGAAGAACGCTTCGACCCGGCCGGTGTCGCCGTTCCAGTCGGGCGCCTCCTTGGGGCGGCTCACGGTGCCCCAGTACTTGAGGCGGTTGCGCTCGATCATGCCCAGGAGCTCGTCGCGGTAGCCGAGGTCGGCGGGGTACGAGGCGCCGTGCAGCAGCACCCACTTCGACAGATCGGCGGCGGGATTGCGGCGCAGCTCGCTGCGCACCATGCTGAGGAACGGGGCCGAGCCGGTGCCGGCGGCGACCATCACGCGGATCCGCGGATCGTCGAGGCCGATGGTGTCCTTGATGGTGAACACGCCCGCGGCGACGGCGCGCATGTAAACCCGATCGCCGGTCTTGAGCTTCCACAGCAGGTGAGTCAGCGGGTTGTCGGACTCGGGCTTGGCGACCCAGCGGATGTAGAACTCGACCGGGCCGTCGTCCTCGGGGGCCGAGGCGATCGACATCGAGCGGCGGACCGAGCCGAGCTCGGGCTTGTCGGTGTTGTTGAGGCCGAGCACGCAGTACTGGCCCGGCGTGAACCACGGGCGCTGCTCCGGCGGTTGATCCGGGGTGACCCGGAACAAGGTGAGCGCATCGGTGATGTCGACGCGCTCGGTCAGCGTCGCGTTGTACACGAGGGGCTTCGCCATGCGCCCGCGACGCTATCACAACCGGCGCGGCGGGGACCGCCCGGCGTGCGGCCGGGGGGACGGGATGGCCGTCAGTTCGCGGCGAGGCGGTCCGAGACCACGACGAGGGTCGCGAACCCGGCCGACTTCCACTCGAGATCGAGCACCTGGCGGGATCGCTGCCGCCACTGGCCCGAGGCCGGATCGATGGTCACGACCGCGCCGTCGGCGGGACGGATCGCGACCGCGACCTCGTAGTGGCTGGCATTGTGGTTCTGATCGTAGGGAAGCAGCAAGCCGAGCACGACCGGCCGACCATGGGACAGCTCGTTGCTCAGGTCGGTCGTGGTGCCCCGGATCGCGTAGGCATCGAAGCCGCGGGCGCGCGCGAGATCGCGCAGCTTGCCGAGCTTGACGCCGCGCTCGGTCGGCGGCAGCTGGCGATTCAGATCTGCGACGGACCAGTTTCGACCCCAGGCCCCCGCCACCATGGCGAGCGCGGCGAGGCCGCAGTCCGTCTCCTGGTGCTGGCGAACGACCGGAGTCGCCGCCGCTCTGTACCAGCCGCCGCCGATCGTCTCCGGGCTGACCGGACGTGCGCCGCCGGTGTACGGCAGCTGGCACGCCGCCATCGCCGACAAGGCGATGACCAGCCCGGCGCGCGAGGCGATCGAAGCTCGTGCCCGCGTCATCGCGCGCTACACCACGAGCAACAGGACGAGCAGCAGCACGAGCAGCGCGCCGCCCGAGATGCCGATCACGACGGTGCTGCCACCCTCGTAGCTGGCGACCTGCGCGTCCTTCTGCTCGCGCTGGGCGTAGCTGGACGCGTCGGCGGCGGCCGCAGGTGCGGGCGTGGATGCCGCCGGGGTGACCTGCGCGGCGACGGGGCGCTCGGGTGCGGCCTGCGCGATCGCAGGTACGCCGAGGGCGAGGGCGGTAAGCAAACCAAGGGAAGCGAGACGACTCATAGGGCAAACCTCCGTTGAGCCGAGATACAGCAAGCCACGGACCAGATCGGGAATCCCAACAGTTGCGAGCGTTTCTCGCAGCGGGACACGCGCGGCACCGCGCGGCTGAGCCACGGCGCGCGCGGCGGCGCCGATCAGCCCCGCCGGCAGATCAGGGCCTTGAACTCGTGCGGCACCAGGCCCATCAAGCGATCTTCGATCTTGTCCCATCGCAGCTCACCGACGTCGGCGAGGTCGAGCTTGTCGCCGACCGCCTCGGCCAGGAGGTCCGGCGTGTAGCCGATCTTGGCCAGATCGACCCCGGCAGCGGCGGCGAGCGCGCGCAGCGCGCGGAACTGGCTGCGGGTGGTCGCCAGGCCGCGCAGCGTGCGATCGAAGTCGAGCAGATCGATCACGAACTCGAGGTCGGCGGTGAGGCCGGCGCCGCGCGCGGCCTGCTGGAGATGGCCGAAGTGGGTCGACAGCTCGGGGTGATCGAGCTGGGTCGACATCTTCGGCCACGCCGCGATGTCGCCGAACTCGGTGATCACGGCGGTGCCGCCGGGCGCGAGCCAGCGCGCGATCCGCGCGACCAGGTCGATCGCCCCGGTCTGGAGGTAGAACGGCTCGGGGGCGTCGTCGACCACGACGCCGAGGCCGGCGGCGGTCGCCGACAGCGCCCGGAGCTTGTCGCGATCGGCCGTGCCGCCATCCGCGGCCAGGCCGACGTCCGCGCGGGTCAGCTCGCGCGCCGGCAGATCGCCCGCCATCTCGTTGGCGATGATCACGTCGAACACGCCGTCGAGCGCGACCTCGAGCACGTCGCCGATCTGCCAGGTCACGCCCGGGATGCCGGCGAGGCGCTCGCGCTGCGCGGCGGCGAGCGCGGGCGACAGCTCGACGATCGTGTAGCGGATGTCTTTGCCGGCGTCGCGCAGCCGCGCGAGCACATCGCGCGCGACGTAGCCCAGGCCCGCGCCGATCTCGAGCACGCGGACCGGGCCGGCGGGGATCGCGCCGCGCGCGACCAGGACATCGGCGAGCGCCTGGCCGTAGGTCCGTGGCGCGCGGACGCCGTTGCCGCCGCCGCCGGCGAGCGCCGGGTGCGGCACGCGCAGCAGGTGCGACAGCGTGGTCTCCTGGTGATCGAACTGCGCGTCGGCGTCGGCGATGCCGCCGCGGTGATAGGCATCGAGCGCGGGCTCGGGCGGCACCGGCGTGCCGGGCTGCCAGCTCGGGTACGGCATCGTCGACGCCAGGTACGCCGGGGCCATCGCCGGGCGCTTGGCGTACACCGACCACGGCATCATCGACATCTTCACGGCCTGGACGTCGTGGTGCACGAGCTTGCGGATCAGCGCGATCAGCCTGGCGTTGTCGTGGTGGTGGCGCAGCTCGATCAGCCGCTTCTGGCCGTCGAGCGCGTCCCAGATCCGGGTCTCCTCGGGATCGAGGAACAGCTGCTGCACGGGGCGCTCGCCCCACGCGGTCCACAGCGTCAGCCGATCGCCGCGCCGCTGCCACACGTTCCACTTGCCCTTGATCGGCACGAACGCCCAGACGCCCTCGATCTCGTCCTCGCCGGGATCGACCAGCACGGCGTGGCCGGCCAGCACGTCGACGAGCTCGCGCGGGTCGGCGCCGTCGAACCGGCCCTGGTAGTAGGCGATGGTCTCCTGGGTGTCGACGCCGTCCGAGAACGCCTCGATCATGTCGGCGATGTCGGGGCTCATCTGCATCAGGTAGCCGTAGAGGTCGTGGAACAGGTAGACGGCACCCATGTGAGCGAACCACGAGATGTGGCGCGATCGCCTCAGGCGGGCGGGGATGGGCGGAGCAGAGGTCATGTCTGTTGGTATCACTTGTCGGTATGCTGCGGGTCGCCATGCCCTACCTGTTCGAGACCGAGGACCACGCGGCGATCCGGGCGAGCGCGCGGCGCTTCGCCCAGAGCCACATCGCGCCGTTCGGGGCCGCGTGGGAAGAGGCCGAGGAGTTCCCGATCGAGCTGTACCGCACCGCGGCGGCGGCCGGGATCACCGGCGTGGGCTACCCCGAGGCGATCGGCGGCCAGGGCGGCGACCTGGGTCATGTGCTGGTCGCCTGCGACGAGCTGGTGCTGGTCGGCCGCTCGGTCGGGACGCTGGTCGGGCTCGGCAGCCATGGCATCGCGCTGCCGCCGATCGTCCGGTTCGGCACGCCCGAGCAGATCGCGCGGTTCGTGACGCCGTGCCTGACCGGCGGCAAGATCGCCGCGCTCGCGATCACCGAGCCCGGCGGCGGCAGCGACGTGGCGCGGCTCGCGACCCGGGCCGAGCGTGACGGCGACGACTACGTCGTGACCGGCGCCAAGACGTTCATCACCTCGGGCACGCGCGCCGACTTCGTGACCTGCGCGGTGCGCACCGGCGGTCCCGGCCACGGCGGGATCTCGCTGCTGGTGATCGAGCGCGGCACACCCGGGTTCGTGGTCGCGGGCAAGCTCAAGAAGACCGGGTGGTGGGCGAGCGACACCGCCGAGCTGCGGTTCGACGGCTGCCGCGTGCCGGTCGCCAACCGGATCGGCGTCGAGCACGGCGCGTTCCCGATGATCATGATGAACTTCGCCGCCGAGCGCCTGATGCTCGCCGGGCAGTGCGTCGCGATCGCCGAGCTAGCGTACCGCGAGTCGGTCGGCTACGCGCGCGCGCGCCAGGCGTTCGGCAAGCCGCTGACCGGGTTCCAGGTCACCCGGCACAAGCTCGCCGACATGGCGAGCCGGATCGCCGCGGCGCGCGCGCTGACCGGCGAGGCGGTGACCCGCGTGCTCGCCGGCGAGCAGGCCGCCGGCCTGGCGGCGATGGCCAAGAACGTCGCGACCGACGCGTGCAGCTTCGTGTGCGACCAGGCGGTCCAGCTGCACGGCGGCTACGGCTACATGCGCGAGACCCTGGTCGAGCGCCTGTACCGCGACGCCCGGCTCTACCCGATCGGCGGCGGGACGCGCGAGATCATGAACGAGGTGATCGCCAAGATCGAAGGCTACTGACCTGCGTGAGACCTGGCGACAGGAGGCACCCGGCCTGCTACCCCCGAAGGACACCAGGACCGTGCAGGATGCCCGACGAGGCGTACAATGAAGCGTACGATGAAGCGTACGAGGTTCTGCGCACGCGCGAGGCGATCTTGCTCGACGCCTTCCGTGCGGCGCAGCACGTGTTTCCCACGGTCGTGCTGCCGTTCGACGTGTTCATTGCCTATCTTCGCGAACGGATCCCGGCCGGCATTCCCGAATCGCTCGCGCTGCGCCAGATGCACACGGCAGATCTGTATCTCGCCTGTGCGTGCGCGCGCGGGGACGTGTGCGCTATGGCCACGTTCGATGCGCGCTGCGTGCACGGCCTCGATCGCGTGCTGCGCAAGATGGGCATCGGCGCCGACGTGACCGCCGAGGTCAAGCAGGACATCCGCCGCCGCGTGCTCGTCGGCGATGGTGGACCGCCCGAGATCGGCGATTTCTCGGGGCGCGGTGACCTGCGTAGCTGGATCCGGATCATGGCGGTTCGCCAGGCG
>DASWRS010000526.1:0-5606 GCA_036403075.1 Kofleriaceae bacterium | reverse complement strand
CGCTGGAACTCGTGCACGAGCTGCTGGCGCTTCTTCTGGGGCACCGTGCCGTCGAGTCGGACCCAGCGCAGGCCGTGCGCGCGCAGCACCGGCTCGATCAGGTCGAGCATCGTGGTCCACTCCGAGAACAGGACGATCTTGCGGCCCTCCTCGCACAGCCGGACGAGCAGGGCCTCGAGCTCGCGCAGCTTGCTCGAGTGCGCGGGCTTCTGCTTGTCGACCAGGTACGTGCTGTCCGCCGCCATGCGGCAGAACAGCAGCGCCTTGCGCAGCCGGAGCAGGTCCATCTCGGTGATGTACGGCTTGCGGACGATCTGCGCGACCACGCGCATGCTCGCGTCGTGGATCTCGAGCTGCTCGCCGGTGGGCGCGATCCGGACGATCTCGGTGGTTCGCGGCGGCAGCTGCTGCGCCACGGCGGCGCGCGTGCGGCGCAACAGGATCGGCGCCAGCCGGGCGCGCAGCTCGGCGAGGCGCTGGTAGCCGAGCACCTTGCCCTTGTCGTCGGTGACGCGGTGTCGATCGAAGAACCGGAACGCCGGCCCGAGCCTGCGATCGTCGATGAACTCGACCACGGAGTACAGCTCGTCGAGCCGGTTCTCCAGCGGCGTTCCGGACAGGACGAGTGCGAACCGCGACCGCAGCCCCTTCATCACGTCGCTGGTCTTCGCTTCCCAGTTCTTGATGCGCTGGCCCTCGTCGAGCACGATCAGATCCCAGCCCACACCCTCGATCGCGCGCAGGTCGCGCAGCACCTGCTCGTAGTTGCAGATCGAGAAGAACGCCTCTCCCGCGTACTGCGCCACGCGCTCCGGGGCGCTGCCCAGCACGATCTGGCAGCTGCGGTCGGAGAACCGCTCGATCTCGTGGCGCCACTGCGCCTTGACCGACGCCGGGCACACGATCAGCACCTTGCGGATCTCCGCCTCGCGGGCGAGCAGCTCGGCCACGCCGATCGCCTGGATCGTCTTGCCCAGGCCCATGTCGTCGGCCAGCACGGCCCGGCCGGCGCCGACGGCAAACGCGATGCCGTCGAGCTGGTAGGGCAAGAGCTCCGTGCGCAGCAGCTCGCGCCGCAGCGGATGGCCCGCCGGATCGGCGCGGATCTCGGCGACCCGATCGCCGATTCGCTCGAGGAACAGCCGGCGCTGGATGTACTCCTCGGCGTCGGGATACACCGTCACCTCGTGGCCGAGCCGTTCGACGCGCATCACGCGCTGCATGAGGTCGCGCACGCTGGCGACCGGCCGGCCGAGCAGCGGGGCGAGCACGGCGCGCGCGCCGCGCGGCAGGTTCGCCGGAGCGCTCACCCGCAGCTCGACCTCTTCGCCATAGTGCAGGTGCACCGAGACGTCGCGCCGGACGTACGGTCGCCGCCACTTCGCCGAAGGGAACCGGCGGCGCAGCTTGCCGAGCAGGTGGAGGATGTGCTTGCACGTGCCCAGCGTGTTCTTGCGGAAGTCCGGGCACGAGCAGTACGAGACCCCGCGCTCCTCGCTGCGCAGCGCCACGCGATAGCTCCGCCCCGACTCCTTGCTGGTGACCGTGTAGTCGGTCCACGGCGTCGACGGATCCGCCGAGCGAACCACCGGCTTCTCGGTGCGCGCGCGCTCGGCCCGGTCCTCGAGCGCCTGCGCGACCACATCGCGCGGCTTCGCCTCGTCCGCGGCCGGCGCGGCCGGCGCGGCCGGCGGTTCCGACAGTCCGAGCGCGAGCTTGTCCTCGAGCACGGCCGAGAACGCGGCCCCGACATGCTCGCACGCGGTGGTGCACGCCGAGCACCGCCAGCGCAGCCGCCGCGGGCGGTCATCGGCGAGCCAGAGCGTCACCGCGATCTCCGGCCCTCGCGACTGCGGGATCCGCAGCACGAAGCGCTCCGCGTCGAGCGACACCTGATCCGCGACGTCGATCTCCCACTTGCCGCCCCCGCGGATCAGCGCGGCACCCTGCGGGCCGAGCAGCTTGCAGGCCTCGGGGAAGCTCAGCTGACTCAGGCGATCATGCAGGGTCAACGCGCTGCCATGCTTGCGGACGGTCATCGTACAGACCCTCGCACGCCCCTCCGACAGTGAGCCCGTCACGCCCCGTGCGCCGCCGCGTTGGTCGTCGAGCAGCCGGCTATCGCCCGGCGAGCCCGACGTCGATCGCGGCCCGCAGCGCTTCCTTCGTTGTCGGATCGGCACGCTTGTCGGCGCCGCCACCTCCGTGCGAGCACCGCCGCATGCTGCGACCACCGCATGCTGCGACCACCGCGAGGACGAGGGCCGGAACCCACGACGACCTCTGGTCGCAGATCAAGAGCGGCGACCTGACGCCTGAGCATCGGGGAAAGCGCGGTCCGCTTGTCAGAGCCTGCCGGGCGCGGCGCCGGCTCGGGCAAGTGACTGCCCGGCGAGAACGTCATGCCGCGGTAGCGACGGGGCAGTTCGCCGTGTTAGCAGCTGATCTACGGGCGCGACCATGCATGCACCGAATCGAGGCGGGGGATGATTCGGGACCAACGTGGGGAGCAGCAGCCGTCCGCGACCAGCCACGCCGCCGCTGCGGCGTCAGTGGTCGTTGGGAAGACGACCCTGACCCAGGCGCTTCCGGAGATCGTCCCGGATCCTGGATCCTCCCCCCACAGCGGGCTTGCGGCAACGGACACCCCCGCAGTGCAGCGCAAGCACGACGGCGGCGGCGGCGACTTGCCCGGCGCGAGGGAGCCACACAGCTCGCACGACATCGCGTCGCTGTTCGGGAGCCGGATGAGCGTCGGTATTCCGCCGGTACAGCGCCGGGCGACGGACACAGGGGGCGGTGCGGCACCTGATGGTCTGGCGCCGTCGGAGATCGCAGGTCGCGGTGTGGCAGGCGCGGGCGCGCCGCTGCCGCACCTCCAGGAGATCCAGACCAGCTTCGGCCATCACGACGTCTCGGGCGTGCGAGCGCACCAAGGGGCGCCGGCGGCGGCCGCCGCGCGCGAGCTCGGGGCGGACGCGTACGCGATCGGCAACTCGGTAGCGTTCGGCCGCACGAGCAGACCGTCGAAGGCCAGCCGACCGCGGCGATGATGAACACCTTCTTCGAGGAGGTCGCGCGCTACCCCGAGGGCGAGGTGCGCTACACCCTGCCGGGAGGCGCAGCAGGCGTGGCGCCGACGACCGGCAAGACCAAGTGGTACGAGTGGGTCGGCTACGCGGGCCTGGCGATCGCCGCGGTCGGCCTGGCGCTGCTCACCGCGGGAGCCAGCATCCCGGCGACGGTGTGCTTCGCCGCCGGTGCAGTCGCTGGCGGCGTCTCCGCGGGCGGCCACCTCGTCGACACGACGCGCCTTGGTACGGCCACGACTGCCACGGTCGTCCTGGACGTCGCACAGATCGTCGCCTCGTTCTCCAGCTTCGGGGCGATGAGCATCACGGTGAAGGCGGGCAGTGCCTCCGCCGCGCTCGCCGGGAGTCGCTGGTTCGTTCCGGTGGTGAGCGTGGCTGCCGCTGCTGATGGTGTGCAGCTGGTGGCGCTCACCGAGCTGACGTTCACCGAGCTCAACAAGATTCAAAGGGGCGCTGGAACACCCGAAGACCAGCAGCGAGCGATGGCGGTGCTGCTCACCCAGCTCGCTGTCGCGAGTGGTCTGACGGCGCTCTCGGTGCAGGGTGCACGGAACATCCGGGCGATGGCCGGCAAGCCACTCGAAGTCGTCGAGCAAAACGGCGTCAACGTATTGCGAGTGGTGGGAGAGCCAACGCCAGAACCCGCGGCCGCGCCGAAGCCTGCAGCAGCCGATACGCACTCGCCGTCCAACAGGATCGGCCCGAAGCCGGCGGACGGCAGCGAGCATGGCTCCGCGGCCACCGACAACCATGGGATGACGGGTCGGACTCACCCTGAAGCCAGCGGGGCGACGGCAGCGGACCAGGCGCTGAAGGCCAACGCATCGCGTGAATCGCGGCTCAAAGAACTCGCGACCGACCCCGCGCAAGGCGGCGCGGTGACCGCGAAGACTCTTCGAGAAGCGGACGTCGGCCTTGCGCTCGAAGAGGCCGGCAGGCTTCCGAAGCCGATCACGCGTGACCTGAGCGGTAGGGCGGAGTTCCTTGACGGAGCGAGCAAACGCTGGGACGTGAAACGATTCAATTCGAGCTTCCCCCCCCCCAGAAAGGCGGATACACGCTCGAGAGCTCGTTGAAGAAGATCAAGAAAGAGCTCGACAATGGGGAAAATGTAATCCTTGACACGATCGATCTCAAACCAGAACATATCGCTGAGCTGCGGGCTGCGGGCAGCGCCAATGGGTGGGATGCCCGTGTCATCTGGTACTGATGAGGACACTTTATGACGTTCGACGAAGAGCTCGAGTTGCACACCCGATGGAATGCGTCGCTGGGGAAAGATGGGGCGCTGCTCCGTCATCCGGACCTCGATCTAGCTGGAGTAGACCTGTCAAACCGGAGCTTGTCTGGTGCAGAGATTCCAGGCACCAACCTTGACGGGGCTCATCTTGCGGGCGTCGATCTCGGCATGTGCAATCTCGCCTCGTCCACGTTCCGTCGCGCGGATCTAACGGGCGCAATGCTGACAAAAGCAAACCTCGACTACGGAACGTTGGTCGAAGCCCGACTTCGTGGGGCGAAGTTGTTCCGGACCAGTCTCGCGTCCTCAGATCTGACGCAAGCAGACCTGGAACAGGCAGATCTACGGATGGCTGATCTGAGCGACGCGGTGCTCGTGGATACCAATCTGCGCGGCGCGATGCTCGAATCTACGACGTTTGCCGGTGCAACGCTCACGGGAGTCAATTTCGAGGGTGCTCGATTGCGCGGCGCGCTGGGAATGGAAACGGCCATCATCAACGATATATGGGTGGGACCAACACCGAGCGATCATCTCGAAGGAATGGCTGCCCGCGATTGGTTACTGCAAAACATCTGATTCATCATCGCGCAAGAAATCTGGTCTCTTGCGTTTGGCATAAACGCAACTCCCAAGGAGCAACATACGGATACATGAGCTCAATGATGGCACCATGCATCTGGTGGTGACGAAGATTGCAATGACAGCATTCGGAGCATTAACTACTGGAACATTTGTAGTAAATATTCAGATACCAATATATCCGAAACTCTAGCATAGCAAGAACCACGCATTCATCAGGAGAGCCAATGGATACGCCACTCAATGTGATAATCTCTCTCACACATGATCGGGCGTTGGTTCTATTCGAATGGCTATACAGAGAGAGTAAGGGTAACAGGATTCCTTCTGATCACGAGTCAGAGCTGCGCGTCCTATGGCATATCGAAGGCCAGCTTGAGCGACTGCTGGTGGCACCGCTAAACGCGAACTATCACGAAGCCATCAAGGTCGCTCGGGAACGGGTTGTGATAGCGAAAGAAGGTAGTTGAAGTCGAGACAGGTCGAACCGCACCCTACGACAGCCATTCCAAATACGAGCTGAATGGCTCCGCGCGAAACTCCCACCGGCACGCTCAGCGCTTGAACAGCACGGCGCCGAGCGGCGGGATCGTGGCGTTGAGCGAGAGGTCGCGGCGGTGGGCGCCGACCGGGGCGGCCTCGATGCCGCCGAAGTTGCCCTGGCCGCTGCCGCCGAACTCGGCCGCGTCGGT
>DASWRS010000525.1:0-24029 GCA_036403075.1 Kofleriaceae bacterium | reverse complement strand
GGAGTCGTACGCGGCCAGGAGCGACGGCACGAGGTGGGCGAACGCGGTGAGATAGGGATCGTACGCCGCGGCGATGAGCGACGAGAGGGTGAAGTCCTTTCGCGCCTTGAGCACGAGCACGGCGTGCCGGCCGCGCGGGCTCTCCCCGGCGACGTCCATGTAGCGGGGGAAACGCTCGCGCTTCGGGCTGTACGGGCCGGCCGCGGAGTACGGCCAGTTGTTCGTGTTCTGGATCCAGCCGTTGGGCGGGTTCCGCAGGTGCGGCGCTTCCTCCACCGCATGCTCGCCCTTCCAGTCGGTGGCGGGGTCGCTGCCGTCCACCGGATGCGTGTAATCGAACCGGTCGTCGCGCCGCGGGATGAACTGCGGATGGAAGTAGGCGATGTCGCCGTCGGCGTCGGCGAAGATCGTGTTGTTCGACGAGTTGGCGGCGAGCTCCATCACCTTGCGGAAGCCCGCGAGGTCGCGCGCCTTGGTGCGCAGGTACGACTGGCTCAGCGCGTCGATCGGCTTCTGCATCAGCCGGATCGCGATCCACTTGCCGTCCGCTGACCGGACGATCGGGCCGTGGTGGGTGCGGTACACGGTGACGTCGCGGGTCGCCATGCCGCCCTGGCTCCGGTACGGCACCTGGATGTGGCCGGTCTCGACCGGCCGCAGCTCCTTGCCCGGTCGGTAGTACAGCCGGTCGGCCTTGCGCACGATGGTCTCGGCGTACTCGTCGACCGCGTCGGCACCCGTCGAGGTGTGCATCCATCCGGCGCGCTCGTTGAAGCCCTGGTAGACGAAGAACTGGCCCCAGGTCACCGCGCCGTAGGCGCCGAGCCCCTCGTCGCTGGTCACCTGCAGCTCGGAGCGGAAGAAGAACGAGGTGTGCGGGTTGATGAGCAGCAGCGCGTGGTGGTCCGCGGTGCGAGACGGCGCGATCGCAAAGCCGTTCGAGCCCGACGGCTCCTTCGGCTGCTCGCTGACCTCGGCCGGCTCGGGGCGCGTCGGGTGGTCGCCGTAGAACGCGGCCAGCTCGCCGAGGTCGACGCGCTCGATGTCGCCGCCGATGCTGCCCTCGGTGAACGACAGCGCCATCCACGGCTCGAAGTGCGCGATCACGCGCGGCTTCACGTCCGCGTGCGTCGTCAGGTAATAGTTGAGCCCGTCGGCCCACGCGTCCATCAGCGCGCGCAGCCAGCCCGGGCTCGCCGCGTACTGCGCCTTGAGCGCGACCGGATCGATGAACAGCTTCATCCGCAGGTCCTGCCACACGGCGGTCTCGCCCTCGGCCTCGGCGAGCCGGCCCAGCGCGTTGACGTAGTTGGTCTCGACCCGGTGGAAGTCGTCCTCGGCCTGCGCGTACACCATGCCGAACACCGCGTCGGCGTCGGTCTTGCCGTGGATGTGGGCGATCCCCCAGTCGTCGCGGACGATCGTCACGCGCTCGGCCTGGCGCTGCCAGCGCGCGGGCTCGGGGACCTGGGCCGGATCGGCGGGGCGCGGCGCGCAGGACAGGATCAACAGCAGCAGCGGGAGCTTGTTCAGCATGTCGGGCTCTCCCGGGGGGGCGAAGGGGAGCCGCACGGTAGCCCCGGGCCCGGCCGAACGCCAGCCGGCGCGCCGATGCCGCGTGGTGGTCAGAACCGGCCGTCGCGCAGGTAGCGCACGACCAGGGCGTGGACGCGCGCGTCGTTCATGATCCAGGTGTGGGTCGCGTCGACCTCGGCGAAGGCCGCCATGCCGTCGAGGCGGGTCTCGTCGACCGCGACCGTGCCGTCGTGGACCATGCCGGGTGGGAACCGGCGGCCGACGGTCCAGCTGGTCGGGTTGGTCAGCGCGCGTGCGCGGGTGCCGGCGATCACCGCGAACGGCGCGGGGGGCGCCGGCCAGGCGGTGGCGTCGGCGAGCTCGCGGCCGGCCGGGCCGTAGAACCAGCGGAACACCGGGCGGCTGGCGAGCTCGCGGGCGAGCCGGCTGCCCTGGTTGGGCGGCGCCAGCATGACGATGCGCTGCCAGGCGATCCGCGGATCGTGGAGGTGGCGCGCCACGACGCCGCCCATCGAGTGCGTCACCGCGCTGACCGGCCGCCCGGCGGCGTCGTGCGCGATCGCGTCGGCGACGTCGCGGGCGATCGCGGCGAGCGGGGCGCGCCGCGATGGGTAGGTGTGGCTCCAGGTGTCGAAGCCGTGCGCGGCGAGGTGGGCGGCGAGCCGCGACATCGAGCCGTGGCGGCGCGCGAGCCCGTGCAGCAGCACGACCAGCGGCTTCACGGCGGCGGGCCGCGGTCGCCGCACTCGCCGCGGTCGCCGCACTCGGGGCGGCCGCTGCGCTCGGGGCGGTCGCCGCACTCGGCGCGGTCGCTGCGCTCGGCGCGGTCGGGGGGCCGCGGATCGCCGGCGGGCTTGCGCCGCGGGTCATCCGGCGGGAACAGCGCGGCGAGCTCGGGCGGCTTGACCTCGCCGACGACGCGCACGACCTCGGCGACGAGCCGCTCGCGCTCGGCCCGCAGCGCGGCGACCTCGCGGCGGAACCGCATCCGGCGCAGCAGCACGCCGGACGCGCGGCGGACCAGGCGCAGCCGGTCGAGCACGCGCAGGGTCGCAATGCCCGACAGCGGCAGGACGACAGCGGCGATCAGCGCGGCCCCGGGGCCGATGCGCCACCACAGCGCGGCGATCGCGGCGGCGTACGACAGCTGCACCAGCAGCATGCCGACGAGCAGCTTGGTGGTCGCGATCACGTCCTTGCGCGGCGTGAGCCGGGGACCGGCGATCCGGGCGAACGCGACGGCCGGGACGTGGAGCGGCGCGCCGGGCACCAGGAGCGGGACCCAGAACACGAGCAGCGTGATGTGCCGGATCATGCGCGCGGCGATCTCGAGGCCGGTCAGATCGCGGGCGAGCTCGCGATCGGCGACGCCGAGGTCGTCGAGCGCGGCCTGGTACGCGTGCACGCGGCGCATCAGCGCGACCACGCGCGGGTCGTGGGCGACCGCGGCATAGTGCGTGTTGAACCGCCGCGCGAGCTCGACTCGATCGCCGATCGAGATCTCGCGCGGCTGGTAGAGCCGGCGCACCGCGTCGAGCGCGCGGACGGTGTCCCAGTCGGGCGCGTTGATCGTGAGCCGGCGCAGCGCCGCGTCGAGCTCGGCGGTCAGCGCGCGGACAGCGTCGCCGGTCGGCGGCGCCGGCGCCGGCGGGATCGCGATCGGTGCGCCGTACTGCACCAGCACGCGGCTGCGGAACCGCTTCGGGTGGATGAACGTCAGGCCGCACGGCACCACCGCGATCGGCGCGCCGGCGCGGTGGGCACCACCGAGCGCGAGCCGCGCGGCGCCGGTCTTGAGCCGCGCGAGCTGCGAGCTGTCGTGCGACAGCCCCTCGGGGAAGATCCCGATCGCGCCGCCTGACGCGAGCACGGTGAACATCGCCGCGAACGCCGCGTCGTTGTCGATCGCGGCAGCGGCGGCCGCCGCCGGAGCCGGCTCGTGGCGCGGTGTGCCGTCGTGATCGTCGCGCCGCTGGATCGGCACGGCGCCGAGGCCGCCGAGCACGGCGCGCATCAGCCGGCCCTTGAACAGCGCGGCCTTGGCCGCGAAGTGGACCTTGCGGCCGCACGACGTGAGGATCAGGATCGGATCGATCAGCGAGTTGGGGTGATTGCCGGCGAACACCACGCCGCCGGTGGCCGGGATGTTCTCGAGCCCGACGACCTCGATCTGACGGAAGAACACGCGGGTCACGACGCGGAGGAACCACGTCAGGATCCGGTACACCACCGCCGCATGGTACCGGGGTTGTCGCCGCCGGCGCAACGAGGGAGTGTGGCGGTGGCCGAAGCGGAGGTCACCCGCGTCGCGCGGCGCAGACGTCGCGGCCCACCTCGGGCCTCAGTACAGCGCGTTCAGCGCCGTGACGTCGCTGCTGGTGAGCTCACCGGTCTCGGTCGTGCGGAAGCAGGCATTCATGATCGAGCCGCCGACCATCGCGCCGCTCGGCGTGCCCGGGATCAGGATCCGTGGTGCCGGCCGCCCGCTGTCGCCTACGTAGATGCAATCGAAGCCGACCGGGTCGCTCGGACGAGGCACTGATGTCCACTGCGCCCGCCACGACGATCGCCAACGCAATCCTGCTGAACGCGCCGCGGCACGAGGTCGAGCCGATGCTGCGGACCCGAGGGTCGGGACATGTTGCGGCAAGCCGAGGGCGGCCGAGTGCCACGCGGTGCCACTTCGATGGCTTGTCGATCGGTCTGCGGGCGGGAACAATGGGCAACCATGCGCGCGCTGTCCCCGAACACGGCCAAGCTCCTCGACGAGCTGGAACGGCTCGCGCACGTTCGCGTGCAGCGCCCGGGGCAAGACGCGCAGGTCGGCGCGATCGTGGCGCTGCTCGACGGCCTCGCCAACACCGCCGAGCCGCTCGCCATTCCTCGGATCATCTCGCTGGTCCTCGACCGGCATCGCGAAGTCGCAGAGGCCGCCGGTCGCGCGGTCGCGCGGCTACGACGCGCGGTGAAGATTCGCGATCTCGGGTTGTTCGATCGCGCGTTCCGCGGCGTATCGACGTATGCGCATCCGGTGGCCGTGACCTGGCGCTTCCTGCGGCCGGCCGACCTGCAGTCCGTGGCCACGCTGACGACGGCCGCGACGATCTTGCAGCTTGCGATGTGTCATCCGAGCGGCTACGTCCGCGAGGAGGCGATTCGCCGCTCTGCGGCGTGCGCCGACGGCTCGGAGATTGCGTTCTTGCTGCTGCGGGTCAACGACTGGGTCGAGCCGGTCCAGAACCTGGCCCGGGCCGTCCTGCGCACCAGGCTCGGGGTGGATGCCATTCCACATCTGGTGGCGGCGCTGCCGCTGATTGACGAGATGCGCCGGTGGGGACGGCTCGGCGGAAACCGTATCCTCGAGGAGATCGACGCGGCGCTCGGCGGGCATGCCGCGCTTCCGGCGTTGTACGACGCGCTGTCGGCCTCCGACCGGCTGGTTCGCCTTGGCGCGTTCCGGCGGCTGCTCGCACGCGATCCCGCCGAGCTCGGTGGTCGGGGCGGGGCCGAAGCGCCGGGGGCGCCGTATCGAGGCGTACGCCTCGTGCGGTTCAGGCACGAGATCGTCGAGGCCGCGCTGCGCGATCCCGATCCGGCGATCCATGCCTGGGCGGCCCGGTGGTCGCTCGCCGCCGGTGACGACGTGTTTGTGCCGCTGTCCGGGCGGCTCGTGCACGATCGGCTGGGCTCGGTCCGGCTCGGCGTGGTGCAACGGTTGATCGCGCACGGATCGCCGTGGCCATGGCGCGAGCTGCTGCTCGATCGCCAGGCCGGTGTTCGCGCGCTCGCGCAGGGTGCGGCGCTCGATGCCGGCACGGATCCGGCGGACGAATATCGCGGCTGGCGATCGTCGAGCCACGCCGGCGTCCTCGGGATCGCGCTGCTCGGGCTCGGCGAGACCGGTGGCCCCGACGACGCGGAGCTCGTGCGTGCGCACCTCGCGGACCGGCGTCCTGCGGTGAGGCGACGTGCGCTGCAGGCGCTGTGCAACTTCCAGGTGGACGACGCGATCGCGCTGTGCCTCGCCGCGCTCGCCGATGACAGCCCGGGGGTCACGCACACCGCGCGAGATCTGCTGCTGGCGCGTGTCACCTCGGTGCCACCAGCGCGCGTGTGGTCGGTGTTCGAGCAGCTCACGACGACCTGGGGCCAGAGCGACGCGCTCGCGGTGCTGTCGGCCACCGGGTACTGGGACGGGCTGCCGTACCTGCTCCGTGCCTGCAACGCGAGCGGCGGCGCGGCCAAGGTTCGTGCGAGGCGCTACCTCGAGGCGAGGCTCGCGCGGCGCCACAGGGTGTTCACGGCGCCGCCGCCGCCAACCGCGGACGCGATCCGCTCCGCCCTGGCGAACCCGGCGTTCTCGGACGAGCTTCGCCGCGAGATCCACGGCGTGCTGGACACACGGATTCGAGGCGCGGGCGGCCGCTGAGTGCCCCGGTGCACCCGGGTCGGCGGTGCCCCGCGGCCGGCGACGGCGCGGACACCGGCGGGGCGGTCGGAGCTGGTGGTAGCTGACGGCTGCGGCGTCGGTGCGGCGTCGTCGGTGCACCCGGATCGCGAGCCCCGGGACAGTCGCAGGGCGTCGCTGTCGCATCGTTGAACGAACATGGCGATTGCGGCGACGTCGCGGGTGTGGTTGGCCAGGAACTACCGCGGCGGGAATGCCGACTTGCGGGGACGCCACGGGGCGATGTGCCCGACAAGATTGATCAGGCCGCGATCGCCGAGAGCGGTGTCGAGCACCGCGCGAGCGCGCCGCCGAGGCCGCCGCACATGGGCAGCGGTGCAATCGCGGTGGCGCCGTCGACCGGGGACGCGGACGTCGATCGCTCGACGAAGACTGGCGAAAATCGTCAGGTTTCGTCGAACGCGGCACATCTCGTGCACCCTCGGGCCTCGATGGGGCGGCGGCGGTCGGGTCGGATTCCACAGCAAGACACCGGGAGACTTGGTTGATGTATTGCGTTTGCTCGGGTCTACGGACAGGTCTTGCCATTGCGGTGCTGTTCGGCGCGCAGCACGCGAATGCCAGCGGGGATGCGCCCGGAGCCGCGCCGCCGGTGCGGCCGGTGACCCTGGCCGGTGCGATCGACATCGCGCTGTCGGGCAATCCGCAGCTGGCGATCGAGGCCGAGAACATCGCGGTGGCCGACGCCAGGACGCGCTCGGACACGACGCTGCGCCTGCCGCTCGTCGGCATCCGGTCCAATGTGTTCCTGTGGGACCGGAAGGTCGAGGCCGACCTCGGGCCGGACATCGGCAAGGTCACGATCCGCGACCGGGTGACCGGCACGGTCGACCTGCAGGTCAACCAGCCGATCAGCGGCGTGCTCGCGATCGGCAAGCTGATCGATCGCGACCGCGCGCTGGCCGCCGCGAGCCGTGCGCAGCGCGACGGCCGCCGGATCGAGATCGCGTACCAGACCGCGGCGGCGTACCTCGACGCGCTGCAGGCCAGGACGCTGGGCGAGGTGGCGGCGGCGACGCTGGTGCAGCTCGACGCCGATCTGCAGCACGCGCGGGTGCTGCTCCAGGGCGGCACGCTGCAGAAGGTCGACGTGCTGCGGCTCGAGGTCGAGCACGCGCGGATCGAGCAGCAGCGGCTGCAGGCCGAGACCGCGGCGCTCGCGGCGCGCCGCCGGCTCGCCTTGCTGCTCGGCTTGCCCGACGGCACCGAGCTCGCGCTGGTCGACATCGATACGACGCCGCCGGCGCTGCCGTGGGCCGAGGGCGAGGCGGTGGCCCGCGCGCGCCGCGATCGCGCCGAATCCCGCGGCGCCGCGGCGACCAGCGACGCGGCCGAGCTGGGCATCGCGCTCGCCGGTGCCAGCTATTATCCGACGGTCTCGCTGGTCGGGGTCTACAGCCATGCGGTCAATGCCGGGTTGCTCGGCAGCGCCGACAGCGGCTACGTCGGCCTGTCGGTCGACTGGAACCTGTGGGACTGGGGCAAGCGGGCGGCGGACGTCGAGGGCAGCCGGGCGATCAGCCGGCAGGCGCACCTCGCCGAGGTCACGCTGGGCGAGCAGATCGCGGTCGACACCCGCGCCAGGTGGCAGGCGGCGCGGCTCGCCCAGGCCACGCTCGAGGTCGCCGACCGCGGGCTCGCGGCCGCCGTCGAGGCCCAGCGGCTGCAGGCCGCGCGGTTCGCGCAGGGCGCCGCGACGACGGTCGAGGTCGTCGACGCCGAGACCGCGCTGGCCAACGCCCGGTCGCAGGCGGTGATCGGGCGATATCAATATCTCGTCGCGTGGATGGCATTGAGCCGCGAGGTCGGCGCGCTGCCGGTGCACGCGGAGGCGCGGCGATGACCGGGCGCAATACGGACTCGCAGGCTGGAGCTCATGGAATGCGCACAGGAGATCTCATGACGCGTATCTCGACCTCGTTGATGGTGGCGGCGCTGGTGCTTGCCGGCTGCGGCAAGGACGACAAGGAGCGCGATCGCCAGGCGCTGCCGCCGCCGACCGGGCCGGGGGCACCCCCGCTGCCGGTCGTGCCCGCGCTGGCCGTGCCGGCGGCGCCGCCGAGCCCGGCCACGGCGTCGGCGCGCCGGGCGACCGGGACGCTGTTGCCGCACTCCGAGGTCGCGGTGGTGGCCCGGGCCAGCGGCGTGGTCGTCGAGCTGACGGTCGACGTCGGCGCGCGCGTCAAGAAGGGCCAGGTGGTGTTCCGCGTCGACGACCGCAACGCCGTGCTGCGGCTGGCGCAGGCCCAGACCCAGCTCGCGGCCGCCGAGCTGCAGCAGAAGACCTCCGAGACCGAGCTGCGCCGCTCCAAGGCGCTGTTCGACCAGCAGGCGCTGACCCAGCAGCGCTGGGATCAGGTGTCCGCCGAGGTCGACGCCGCGCGGGTCGGCGTCGCGCAGGCCAGGAACGGCGTCGCGGTCGCGACCAAGGCGGTGGCCGACGCCACGGCGCGCGCGCCGATCGATGGCGTCGTGGTGGCGCGGCCGGTCGCGTTCGGCGACTACGTCAGCGACGCGCCGCCGACCCACGTGCTGGTGCTGCAGGATCAGGCCACGCTCGACCTCAAGTTCCGGCTGCCCGAGCAGGCGCTGGCGAGCGTGCGCACCGGCGACGCGATCACCGTGGCGCTGCCGGCGCTGGCGGCATCCCGCAAGGCGACGATCTCGATCGTCGCGCCCAGCGTCGACCCGCGGACCCGCACGGTCGAGCTGACCGCCGTGATCGACAACCGCGACGGCGCGCTGCGGCCCGGCCTGATGGCCGAGGTCGCGCTCGATGCCGCCCCCGATGCCGCCCGCGATGCCGCCCGGAGCGCGCCGTGAGGATCGCCGCGATCGCGATCCGGCGCCCGGTGTTCGCGCTGATGGTCCTCCTGGTCCCGATCGTGTTCGGGCTGATGGCCTATCCCAAGATCGGCGTCGAGCAGTTCCCCAGCGTCGAGTTCCCGTTCGTGACCGTGACCGCGGTCTACCAGGGCGCCGATCCGTCGTCGATGGAGACCAAGGTCGCCAAGCCGATCGAGGACGCGCTGAGCTCGATGGGCGGGATCAAGCGGCTGCAGTCATTCAACCTCGAGTCGCTGACCCAGGTGGTGATCGAGTTCCAGCTCGACGTCGACGGCGACAAGGCGGTGCAGGGCGTGCGCGATCGGCTCGCGTCGATCCCCAACCTGCCCAGGGAGCTCGAGACCCCCAAGGTCCAGAAGCTCGACATCGGCGCCGAGCCGATCATGTCGCTGGCGCTGTCGGGCAACCTGCCGCCGCGCGATCTGACCAAGCTCGCCGAGGACGTCGTCAAGCAGCGGCTCGGCCAGGTCAAGGGCGTCGGCAACATCGAGATCGTCGGCGGCCGGCCGCGCGAGATCCACGTCGTGATCGATCCGGCGCGGCTCGCGGCCCGCGGCCTGACGCCGGGCGACGTCAGCGCCGCGCTCGAGGGCGCCAACCTCGAGCTGCCGGCCGGGCGGATCACCGAGACCGGCAAGGAGGTCGTGGTGACCACCAAGGGCGCGTTCACCAGCCTGCAGGCGATCGCCGACGCGCCGATCCCCGTGCCCGGCGCGGGCACCACGCCGGTGCGGGTCGGCGACGTCGCGCTGATCCAGGACGACATGCTCGAGGCCCGGTCGCACGCGTCGTTCGACGGCAAGGCCGCGCTCGGCCTGGTGATCCAGAAGGAGGCAGGCGCGAACCTGGTCGCCGTGGCCAAGGCGGTGCACGCCGAGGTCGCCGCGATGGCGCACCAGCTCGCCGACAAGGGCGCCACGTTGACCGTCACCAACGACGAGGCGCCGTTCATCGAGCAGGCGTTCCGGGACGTCCAGTTCGACCTCGTGCTCGGCGCGTTCCTGGCGATCGTGATCATCCTGGGGTTCTTGCGCGACTGGCGCGCGACGTTCATCAGCGCGCTCGCGCTGCCGACGTCGGTGATCGCGACCGTGTGGTTCCTGAAGCTCCTGGGCTTCACGTTCAACCAGCTGACGATGCTGGCGCTCAGCCTGTCGATCGGGCTCCTGATCGACGACGCGATCGTCGTGATCGAGAACATCCACCGCCACCTCGAGCAGGGCAAGTCGCCGATGCAGGCCGCCGCCGAGGCGACGTCGGAGATCGGCCTCGCGGTGCTCGCCACCACGTTCTCGATCGTCGCGGTGTTCGTACCGGTCGCGATGATGCAGGGCCTGATCGGCCGGTTCTTCTTCCAGTTCGGCATCACGGTGAGCGTCGCCGTGCTGCTGTCGATGTTCGTGTCGTTCACGCTGACGCCGATGCTGTCGGCGCGGCTGCTCAAGGTCAGTCACGGCCGGCCCAACCTGGTGTCGCGCGTGATCGAGCGCGGCCTGGTGGTGCTCGAGACCGGCTATCGCCGGGTGCTCGGCGCGGCGCTGCGCCATCGCGCGATCACCGTGGGCGCCGCGTTCGCGGTGCTGATCGGATCGTGCGCGCTGGTCACCCGGGTCAAGACCGAGTTCGTGCCCGAGGACGATCGCTCGGCGTTCTCGGTGACGATCGAGCTGCCGGCGTCGACCGCGCTGGCCACCACCGAGCAGGTCGTGGAGCTCGTCGCCGGCGACCTGCGCGCCCGCTGCCCGGGCGTGGTGTCGACGTTCGTCACGATCGGCCGCGGCACCGGCTCGGTCAACCTCGGCCGGATCCAGATCAAGCTCCGGCCGCAGCGCGAGCGGCCGTTCAGCCAGGCGGGTGTGATGAGCTGGATCCGCGAGCACTACGCGCCGCTGGCCGACAGCGGCGTCAAGCTCACGCTCGGCCAGTCCGGCGGCGTCGGCGGCGGCGACACCCGGCCGATCCAGCTCAACCTGCGCGCGCGCAGCATGGACGAGCTGGTCCAGGTGTCCAATGCGTTGGTCGCCGAGCTGCGCAAGACCAAGGGGCTGGTCGACGTCGACTCGAGCTATCGCGGCGGCAAGCCGCAGATCGAGGTCACGCCGGACCGCGCCGCGGTCACCGAGCTCGGCGTCCCGGTGTCGACGATCGCCCGCACGGTGCGCGCGCTGGTGTCGCGCGACAAGGTCACCGACTACAAGGAAGACGCCGACCTCTACGACGTCCGGTTGACCCTGGCCGACCCGGTGCAGAGTGACTTCCCGGCGCTGTCGAACCTCATGGTGCGGTCGAGCACCGGCGAGCTGGTGCCGCTGTCGTCGCTGGTCCACCTCGAGCGCGGCGTCGGCCCGACCCAGATCGCGCGCGAGGCCCGGATGCGCCAGATCACCGTGATGGCCGGCATCGACGGCATCGCGCTTGGCGAGGCCACGGCCAAGACCCTCGAGATCGCCAAGCGCGTCGTGCCCGCCTCCGTCGACACCGAGATGTCGGGTGACAGTCAGCTGATGACCGAGTCATTCGGCTACATGATCGTGTCGCTGATCCTCGCCGTGCTGCTGGTCTACATGATCCTCGCCGCGCAGTTCGAGAGCTTCATCCACCCGTTCACGATCATGGTGTCGCTGCCGCTCGCGGTGGTCGGCGCGTTCGGCGCGCTGTTCCTCGCCGGCGCGAACTTCAGCATCTTCGGCATGATCGGCCTGATCATGCTGATGGGCCTGGTCACCAAGAACGCGATCTTGCTCGTCGACTTCGCCCAGAAGCAGAAGGCCCAGGGCGCCTCGACCCGCGACGCGCTGCTCGTCGCCGGCCCGATCCGGCTCCGGCCGATCCTCATGACCACCGCGGCGATGATCCTCGGCATGCTGCCGGTCGCCCTGGCGCTGGGCGAGGGCGGCGAGGGCCGCGCGCCGATGGCCGTGGTCGTGATCGGCGGCCTGGTGACCTCGACGATGCTGACGCTGGTGGTGGTCCCGGTGGTGTTCTCGCTGATCGAGGGGCTTCGCGACCGGCTGCGCCGCAACCGGCCACCGGTGGCCATGGTCGTCGACAGCGCGCACGACCCCGGCGAGGCGTGACGGCGATCCGACCGGGCCGCACGGCCCCGTCGCGTTATAAGGCACCCGCGTGCAGGGGCTGGTAGCAGGCCGTGCTTGCCACAATGTCCGCCGCGAGTTGCATTACATGAAGTCGTGCGAAGGATGATCGCGTCCGGCCGCGTATCGTAGCCAGCGCGGCGATGGCATACTGGATCGAACCAGTGGGATGTCGAGCTTCCGTCGGCTGTCGTGGGGACGTCAGCTGCGGCGCCTGCCGGTACGATTGATTCGCTGTAGCAGGAGGGGGATGTGGATCACGACAAGGTATCGGCCGGGCGAGGTGACGTGACATGACGTTTCCAGCGATCGTCCGGATCACGCGTCCCGGGGGCGACGGCTCGGGGGTGTTCATCACCGACGACCTGGTGATCACGGCGGGGCATGTGGTGCAGCCGCCGTCGGGGCTGTTCGATCCCGACGACTACCAGGTCGTGCTCCCCGATGGCACCAAGCTCGAGGTCAAGGCGGTGAAGTGTCACCAGGGCTGGTCGAGCGGCTCGCAGCCCAGCTCGGACATGGCGGTGCTGCGCGTGACGCAGAAGCGGCCGGGGCTGGTGGCGACGTGCCGGGTCGATCCGCAGGCGAGCAAGCTGGCCGTGGTGGTCGGCGGCAGCAACGCCCAGCAGTACCGCGGGACGGTGACGCGGGTCGCCAGCGCCGGGTCACTCGACATGTTCGCGTCGTCGGACCTGGCGTTTCCCGGCGGGGTCAGCGGCGGGCCGATCGTCGACGGCAGCGGCACCGTGCTCGGGGTCGCGACGCGGTCGGCGCCGGCGCCCAACGCCGAGCTGCTGATCGGGCTGCCGCTCCTGGCCGAGACCTTCGGCTGGCTGCGCGACAACTGTCCGTGAGAGAGGTGGTCATGAGAGCTCCTGCGATCTTCGTCGGTCTGGCCGTCGGTATGGCCGTCGGTCTGTGGGCGCCGCGCGCGAACGCAGACCAGGACTCCGACGCGGCGTCCCTGGCCGAGAGCACCTGCCGCGATCCAGCCGCGGTGCCCGGCGTGGTCGATGCCGGCAAGGCGGTGGTGGCGGCGCAGGCGGCCGTGGCGACGGCGCAGGCGGCCCGCGACGCGGCGGCCCAGGCGGCGAAGCAGGCGGTCGCAACCGGGAGCCCGAAGGTCCGGCAGGCCGCCGCCGCCGAGGAGGCGGCCCGGCAGGCCGAGCTCGACGGGGCGATCAAGGCCGCGGGCGACGCTGCGAAGACGCTCGCCATACGGCAGGACCAGGCGCCCAGGCTATGCGGGATCGCGTGGTCGGGCTACGCCGGGATGCAGTACCCGATCGGCTTCCTCCAGACGATGGATCCGGACATCTGCACGCAGCTCAAGAGCCTCAGCTCGCTCGACGACCGCTCGACGGCGGAGGAGCTGTGCTCCGGCGTGCTGCCGCGCTCGGGGCCGGGGTTCGGCACCGCCGGCATCAACCTCGTGCTCGGCGTCGGCGACCTGCTGCAGGCCGAGGCCAAGCAGGAGGTCCTCGAGTACCTGATCGACCAGATCGGCAAGCGGTTCTGCGCCTACAAGCACGACGACATCGACCTCGGCGCGTGGTTCGCGCACACCTGCGCCAAGATCGCGCCGCCGCCGGGCAAGCCGGGCGCAAAGCCGGACGCCAAGCCCGACGCCGGCAACGCCGTCCAGATCGGCGACATCAAGGAGGCGTTCGACCAGGACGTCAAGGAGCTGCCGCACAACGTCGGCGACGCCGCCCATGCCTGGCTCAAGAAGCGCTGGCCGGGCGCGGATCCGTACCTCGCCGTGGCCGGCGCCGTGGCGGTGATCGTGTTCGATCTGACCAGGCACAAGAAGCCGATCGAGATCTTCGAGCACCTGGGGACGATCGCCGACGGCGCGACCAAGCAGGTGCTGTGCGACCTGACGAATACCGACGACGCCGACCAGCAGCAGAAGCGCAAGGCGTGCGCGGCGCTGATGCTGTTCCAGCTCGCGCGCACCGGCGCGCAGGCCTACCACGACAGCGAGACCCGGCACGTGTCGGTGATCCTCCAGAAGGGCCTGGTCGCGTTCTGCGCGGCGCACGGCGTCGCCGGCAAGAAGGAGAACGGCGCGTGCGTGATCGAGCCCAAGCACTACGACAAGTGGCACGCGCGGCTGCTCGAGTTCTGGCGCGCGGCCCGGCAGATGCTCGAGCTGCAGGACGGCATCGACAAGGCGAAGAAGACCGCGCTGCCGGGTGAGCTCGACAAGCGCGCGGCGCCCGAGGTCATCGCGGCGCTGCGCGAGCTGGTCCGGACGCTGGCGGTGATCCTCGAGGCGCTCAGCCCCGCCGACAAGGCCCGCCTGGTCGAGGACGCGGCGGTGATCGACTTCGGGCTCGACATCTACGAGGCGCTGGTCGTTCGCGACCCGGCGGAGCTCCGCAAGGCCGTGCTCGGCCTGCTCAAGTCACCGATGCTCGGTGACAAGCTGCCGGCCCGCACGGTCAAGGCGATCACGGTGATCGTGTCGCTCGGGACGGCCAAGGACCGCGCCGAGGTCAAGGAGATCCTGGCCGATGTCGTCGACTCGACCAGCTCGTACAAGGCCAAGTACGGCGCCGACCACGTGATCGTCGCGGTCAACGGCTTCGTCGGGTTCTTCGCGGGAGGCGAGCTGCGGCTCCACGCGCGCAGCGCCGCCGGCGCCGAGGTCGACGCGGCCCGGGCCCGCGCACCCTTCAAGCTCGCGACCCCGATCGGCCTCGATCTCACGCTGTGGTCGTGGAACAAGGCGCACCTCGGCGTGTTCCTGAGCGCGATCGATCCGCTCGCGCTCGAGGTCAGCGACACCGGCGGCACGCTGCACGCCGACTGGGTCACGCTGTTCGTGCCCGGCGCGTTTCTCCGGGTCGGCGGCTGGCGGTCGCCGTTCTCGCTCGCGGTCGGGGCGAGCTATGCGGTCGGCCGCCGCTCGACGGATCGGTGCGGCAGCGACCGCTGCTTCGACGGCGCGCTGCAGCTCGGCGCGTTTCTCTCGGTCGACGTGCCGCTGTTGACCTTGCACTGAGCGGCGTCAGCGGTCGGCGAGGTCGGTGTCCTGCAGGTACGCCGAGGCCGCGACGATCGCCGCGGCGGTCGCGCCGTGGTTGGAGCCGCCGCCGTCCGGGGCGCAGTCGCCGTCGGTGTGGACGCCGAGCAGGAAGCCGCCGGCGGTGAGCACGCCCGCGCCGGAGCTGCCGACCAGGGTGTCGAGGTCGACGTAGAACACCTGGCCGTTGCACTCGTCGAGGAAGCTGCCCTCGGCGATGACCTTGGGCCCGCCGCGCGGGTGCTGGATGATCGCGAGCAGGTCGCTGGACCGGGTGGTCAGCGGGGTCGGCGTGGCGGTGGGCAGCCGGTCGAGCCGGAGCAGCGCGTAGTCCGGGTCGGTCGCCTGCTCGATCACGGTGCCGTCGGTGACCAGCGGATCGCCGTCGGCCTCGGCCTCGACGTTGAAGGCGATCAGGTCGCGGTCGCCCAGGCCGACGCAGTGGCCGGCGGTCAGGACCACCGGGCCCGCAGCCGCCGCGATCAGCGTGCCGGTGCAGGTGCCGTTGATCAGCACGACCGCGTCCTCGCGCTCCTGGACCGAGGCGATCGAGCCCCGGTAGCGGTTGATCGGCGTGAAGTCCGCCGTCGCGCCGCATTGCGACAGGACCACCGGCGGCGCGGTCCGCGCCATGCTGCAGACCTGCGGCCTGGCGGGCGACTCGCCGCAGGCTGCCGCCGCCACGGCCGTCAGCGACGCCGCGGCCGCGACGAGGACAGCGCGCGGTGACATGGGCTACTGCATAGCCCAGGCAGCACGGCTCCGTAAAGCGTCGTCAGCGCCGTGCGGTATCAACGTACGTGACGATGTTCAGCCGTGACCGGCCTCGACGAGATCGGCGACGTTGCGATCGCGCGCCGGCCGGCGATGGATCAAGTGCACGCTGACCACCAGCGGTGGGACCCCGCCGACGAAGCCGCCGAGCACGTCGAACGGCCAGTGGACCCCGAGGTAGATCCGCGACAGCCCGATCGTGGCGATCAGCGCGACCGCGGCGACGACCACGAGCCGCCGCGCCCCGGGGTAGAGCGCGATCAGCGCGGCGGCGATCACGCCCCAGATCGCGATCGCCGACATCGAGTGGCCGCTCGGGAAGCTGTAGTCGGTCGGCAGCGCGATCTTGTCGAACAGCCGCGGCCGCTCGCGCGAGAACATCACCTTGAGCGCGCTGTAGGCGATGATCACGATGATCGTGTCGATCACGAGCACGATCGCGACGTTGCGCCGGTGGCGGTGGATCGCCAGCAGGGTGACGAGCGCGACCGCCGGGAGCAGCACCGCGTTGGACCCGATCAGCGTCGCGGTCTCCATCACGACGTCCAGGGGCGCCGAATCGAAGCGGTGGACCGCGAGCTCGATCGCGGTGTCGAGCCGGTCGACCGCGCCGGTGCGGACCAGGGCGGCGATCACGACGAACGCCACGCTGGCGACGATCGCGAGCCCGAACAGCGCGATCGTGCGCAGGGTCAGCGCGCGCAGCCATCGCATCACCCGGCGCCGCGCGTCGCGTGCGGTCGCGCGGCGCATCACCGCTCGCGGCGGGTCAGCCCGGCGAGGCGCATGCCGCGCTTGCCGAGGTCGTAGGTGTGGATCACCAGCGGCCCGGCGCCGGTGCCGTTGTCGACCTCGAAGGTCACGATCCGCGCCGGGTCGCCGTCGGGGGAGTCGCCGGTCACCACCGGGCGGGTCGCGAAGCACAGCGCGCCGTCGCTGCCGACCTCGGGGTCGAGCGCGATCGTCTTGCCGCCGCCGCGCTCGACCACGGTGTAGTGGAACGACGCGGCCGGGGCGATCGCGCGCAGCCGGGCGAGGTCGGTCGCGCAGATCCGGTCCGGCGCGGCGGCGCGGACGTCGGCGAGCGGCGACAGCTTGCCGAGGTAGCGCACGAGGATCCGGCGCTGGCGCTCGACCAGGATCCGGGTCAGGTAGTCGGCGTCGGTCGGATCGCCCCAGCGGCCGAGCGCGACGAACCGGCGGATGTCGTCGATCGAGAACCGCGCGATCATCCGGGCCATCCACGCGGCGTCGCGCTCGGTCATGCGCAGGAACGCGGGGTTGGGGTACATCGTCTTCCAGGTCGCCGGGTCGAAGTCGTCGGCGCGGTAGAACCCGAACTTCTCGCGGCCGGGCACCGGCCGGGCGTGGTCCCACGGCCGCTCCTCGACGCCGAACGTGATCAGCGAGCGGAAGATGTCGCCGAAGTCGAGCTCGTACGAGTAGCCGAGCCGCCGCGACATGTCGGCGACGCTGACATCGCCGCCCATCGTGTCGCTGGTGTCGATGAAGTAGTGCAGCACGGTGCCCGGCGACGACCGCTTGTCCTTGGGGTCGGCGGCCATCCAGACGTCCATCGAGTTCTGCTCGCGCGCGTCCCAGTGATCGAGCCACGCCGACAGGATCCGGCTGCCGCGGAGCTCGCGCCGATCGGCGTGGTCGATCGCGTCGTTGGGATCGTCGGGCCGCGTGCCGATGTAGCGGAACGGGCCGATCGACAGCCCGGGCAGCCACTTCGAGGCCTGCATCCGGACGCGGTTCTGGGGGCGCTGGGTCGTGCTCGCGAGCACCTTGTCGAGCGCGGCGTCGTCGAACGGATGGCTGACGCCGTTGTTGTCGATCACCTTGAGGTCAGGGGTCAGCTTGAGCTGGGCCTTGCGGAGCTCGACGATCTGCTCGCAGGTCGTGTTGAACCCGATCGCGTGGTAGATCGCCGCGCCGATCACGCTGGCGGCGCTCGCGCGGTCCGGCTTGCCCTCGTCGTCGGCCTTGAGCATGTAGCGGCCCTTGCCCGGGACATCGACGCGGAACCCCAGGGTCGAGCCGTTGTCCTTGCCGTGGTCGATCACCCAGGCGTCGTCGTCGACCTCGTCGGGTGGCGGCAGGACGTCCTCGGGCTTGCACGCGCCCGGCGAGCGCGGGTTGGCGACCGTGGTCAGCTTGGCGCCGGTGCCGAGCCGGTTGGTGAACCACGCCGAGTCCGGGACCTCGTCGAGGCTGTTGACGTTGACCGCCTCGCCGGTGACCTCGACCGAGAACGTGCGCGACAGCGGCGCGAACAGCAGGTTATCGAGCTGGTCCCACACGAACGGCGAGACGTACTCCTCGGGCGCGCAGTTCCAGTGGTGCGGGTCCTTGGAGCCGGGCTCGATCCGGCACGGCACCGACACCGGGCGCAGATCGGTATCGACGAGGAACGGTTCGCGCAGCGGGAACCGGCGGGGCGTCGCGCACGACGGCATGAGGCCCACGGCGAGCACGACGACGGCAAGCTGTTTCATCACGATCCCCACCTGGTTCCGAACATCACGCGCAGCGACGTGACGTCCGAGCCGTGCTCGAAGGTCTCGGTGCCGACGCCGACCAGCAGCGCGAAGCCGCGCTCGTGGTCGGGGTCGGTGGCGAGGCCGAGGTCGCCGGACATGCGGAGCTTTCTCGGCGACAGCCCGGCCAGGTGGTCGCCGAACGCGTTGCCGACGGCGAACCGGGCCCGGGCGTCGATCCCGAGCCAGACCGGCCAGCTGTAGCCGAGCTCCGCGGCCGCGGTGCTGCGGCCGGTCAGCCACCCGGGCAAGAACCCGGACATGACCTCGCCGCCGAGCACCGGGTACTCGGTGAACGGGGTCGAGCCCGACAGCGCGTCGACGAGGTCGAGCGCGATCTGGGCATGGAGCGTGCGGCGGTGGCCGGTCAGGTCGAGCGCGCCGCCGGCCACGCCGCCGTACTCGAGCCACGACCGGCCGCCGTGGACATCGAAGCTCGGCTTGCCCCAGGCATGGAGATAGCCGCCGCCACCGGGCTCCGGCCGCGGGTGTCGGTTATCGAGCGCGAGATCGACGCCGGCTTGGGCGGCGGTGTAGGCCTCGCGGTAGCCCGGCGGCGCCATGATCTCGCCGCGGGCGATCCGGGTGTCGAGCGCCGGATCGCCGCAGCACTGGCCGTCGAGGAAGCCGACGTGGTGGACGCCGGCCTCGGTGTCGAGCCGGAGCGTGGCGCCGAGCCGCCGGCGGTAGCCGACGCCGGCCTCGACGCGTTCCAGCGCGTAGCGCGACCGGGTGTCGGTCGTCGCGTCGGGGCCCAGGCCGAGGAACAGGTGGTCATCGGAGCGCCCGATCGCGAGGTGGACCTGCGCGCTCTGGATCGGATCGATCGGGTAGCGATCGTCGACCGCGACCTGGACCGAGCGCGTGCCCCAGGTCGTGGCCCGGACCTCGAGCGTGTTGTCGGCCGCGGCCGGGTCGTCGGCGGCGTAGTACACGCCGATCCGCGGCAGCGCGCCGGCGTCGAACCACACCAGCGGGACGATCAGGTTCCGGCCGCCCTTGCCGAACCGGAACAGGTGCGCAAACGTGTCGGTCCAGCGGCCGCGCTCGGCGCGGCTGACGAACGCGCCGAGCGGACGCCGCAGCACGTACTCGTTGGCGACGTACAGCGGCGACAGCACGATCCGCGGGATCCACAGCGGCCACGCTCCGGCGTCTGCATCCGGGTTGCCGCGCCCGTCGTAGTCCGGGACCTCGCGCTTGGGATCCGTGCGCGAAACTCCGCCGAAGGTCGCAACAATCGCGACGAACACGGCGGCGGCCAGGGACGTGGGCGAGGGACGAATAGCTCCGAGCTGTGCAAGGCGTCAGCCAAGCGAGCCCAGAAAAACCACGGCTATCATCGCCGCGTCATGGGCGCGTCGCTGCCTCGTTCCTGCGTGCGCCGGCGCCACATCGTGCTCGGCGAGCGCGATCGACCCGACGGGAGCGGCGGTCAGCGCTTGGGCGGACCGTCTGGATACAGCTTCTCGACTTGCAGGCCGGCGACGTTCAGGGCCGCGTCGAACCGGCCGAAGATCCGGCGCGCGGCCGCGACCAGGCCGGGCGGGCCGTGGCGGGTCACGAACGCCGCATCGATCGCCGTGCCGCTCGCCATCCAGCTCGCGAGCTCGTTGACGATGCTGTCTCTCGTCCACGCCGCGCGCTTCTTGCCATCGGCCGATGCCCCGGCGGCGGGCTGATCGGGCGCGGCGCCTGTGCCTGCCCCGGCGCCTGCGGCCGTGCCTGCGGCCGGGGCCGTGCTCGCGGGTTGCTCGGGCGCGGTCACCGCGGGCGGTTGCTTGCGGGTCCGGGTTCGGGTCATCACCGGCGCCACGCGGCCGGCGCCGCGCTGCAGCCGGGCCAGTCGGCGCTCGAGCTCTTGCCGGACGATCTCGCGCGCAGCGGCCAGCGCCATCTGCCGGATGTCGTCCTGGAACCGCGCGACGTGATCGGTCAGCGCGGTGCGGTCATCGGAACGTCTCATAGGCTCACCATCATCGTCGAAGTAGCGGGCGTGGGGCACGCCGGGTCACAAAAATCGCAAAAACCATCTCGTTCGGCCAACGGCTGAACCTTATATTGAATGATGCTGGCGAGAGGCAATCTCCCGCAGCAATTTGCGTTGTCCGTCCGCCCGGTCGCTTCCGGAGCGCGGCCGGTCATACGCCGCCGTCGATGACCACGGTCGCGCCGTTCATGTAGCTGGCGCGCTCCGAGGCGAGGAACGCGACGACCTCGGCGGCCTCGGCGAGGCTGCCGACCCGGCGCAGCGCGCAGTGCCGCAGGTATTCGTCCTTGCGCGCGGGCGGCAGATGCTCGCTGACGCCCTCGTCGAGGATCCCGGGCGCGATCGCGTTGACCGTGATGCCGTAGCGGCCGACCTCCTTGGCCAGCGCCTCGGTGAAGCCGCGCAGCGCCGCCTTGGCGGTCGCGTAGTGGACCGGGGCCTGCATCATCTTGACGCCGGCGAGCGAGCTGACGTTGATCACGCGGCCGTACTTCTGGCGGACCATCGTGCGCAGCACCGCCTGGGTGGTGAGGAATGCTCCCTTGACGTGGGTATCGATCATCTGGTCCCAGTCGTCCTCCTCCATCAGCGCGAGCGGCACGACCTGGCCGTAGCCGGCATTGTTGACCAGGATATCGATCGCGCCGTGCGCCCGATCGAGCTGCTTGACGAGCTCGACGAGCCCCGCCCGGTCGAGCACCGAGACCTTGTGGGCGGACGCCCGGGCGCCGGCGGCCTCGAGCGCGGCGAGGGTCGCGGCGGCCTCGGCGTCGGCGCGCAGGTAGTTGAACGCGACCCGCGCGCCCTCGCGAGCGAGCGTCAGGCAGATCGCGCGGCCCAGGCCACGCGACCCGCCGGTGACCAGCGCTACGCGACCGTCGCACAGGCCCATGGCGAGCTCACGCGATCACGGGCAGGCGGAACGGCGCGCCGCCGCCGCGAGTAGCCGAGGTGACGAACTTCGCGCGCGGCGTGTCCGCGCCCTTCGCGGCGCCGCGGTGGAACATGTTGAAGCCGCACGCCGGCATGATCCGGCCGTCGATCTGCGGGTAGTGGTGGCAGCACTTGCGCAGCCGCTCGAGATCGAAGTCGTGGCGATCCATGTAGTGGTGCAGGAAGATCGACTTGGACTGGCGCTCGCTGACCCGGAACGCGTCGCGCGGCGCCAGCGGCGTGCGCGGGAACATCTCGTCGAGCGAGCGCCGCAGCGCGGCGAGGATCTCGGGGCCGCGCTCGATCTCGTCCTGGCGGGCGAACACGTCGTGGATCACGTCCGCGAGCGCATCCTCGACCTCGGGCGTGGCGGGCAGGGTCGCCGACGAGCGCAGCAGCGTGGTGTACTTCTCGAAGTCGATGAAGCGCGCGAACGGGATGCTGGTGCCGTCGTCGAGGCGCAGCAGGTAGGTCAGCGACACGCACTGCGGGTGCGAGCACGGCAGCGGGAAGAAGTCGGTGTAGTTGACCTTGCCGCCGGTCTGCTCGTCGATCCGGCGGATCACGCCGGGGATGGTCAACCGATCGTTTGGATCGTGCGCGAACGTGCCGCCGCCGTGGCCGGTGTACGCGACCGGCTGGAAGTTGAGCGACAGGAAGTGCGAGCCCGACAGGAACAGCTCGACGACCTGGCCGATCTGGTGATCGTTGACGCCGCGGGTGGCGACGAAGATCAGCTGGGTCGGGATGTCGAGCTCGGCGAGGGTCGCGAGCGCCGCGTCCTTCTCGGCGACGAGGTCGCGGCCGCGGATCGCGGTGTGGACCTCGGGGGTGAAGCCGTCGAGCTGGAGGCCGACGTAGACCCCCAGGTCCTTGAGCGCGCGGGCGAACTCGCGGTCCTTGCCGAGCCGGATGCCGTTGGTGATCAGGACGACGCGGCCGATCTCGGGCCGGTTGGCGATCGCGAGCAGCTCGAGGATCTGCGGGTGGCTGGTCGGCTCGCCGCCCGACAGCGCGAGCGACTCGCAGGTGCCCTCGGCCTCGACCAGGCCGTCGACGATCTTGCGGAACGTGTCCGGCGCCATGTGGTTCGAGTACTGGTTGTCGACGATGCAGATCGGGCACTCGAGGTTGCAGTGATCGGTGACCTCGACGATCGGCAGGCAGGTGTGCTGCTCGTGATCGTCGCACGTGCCGCAGTCGGTCGGGCAGCCGTGCTCGACGGTGCCGCGGAACGCGAGCGGCTGGGTGCCGGCGCGCGCGAACGCGTAGGCCTTGACGTAGTAGCCGGCGTCCTCGGACACCAGCGCCTCCGACGGGCCGCACGCGGCGCAGTCCTTCAGGAAGAACACCTGGCCCTTGCGGATCACGACCTGGGCCGACACCAGCGCGAGGCAGCCGGGGCAGGTCGACGTGGTGTGCTTGAACAGGTGATCGCCGACGAGGCCCTCGGGCACCACGCCGCGCGCGAGGAACGCGCGGACGTAGCCGGCGGCGTCGTCGGAGATCGCGCGCTCCTGCGGGCCGCACGCGGGGCAGTGCAACAGGTGAACCACCTTGCCGTCGCGAAATACCACGCGGGCTTCGATCGGCGCCGCGCACGACGGACAGCTGTCCTGCTCGTGCGCGAAGAACGTGTGCGGGCGATCGGGCCGGGCCGGCACCGTGTTGCAGGTCGTGCAGTCCATGACATTCCCCTCTCGACGTAGCGGCGATTCCCGCGGCATCGCGGGGTGTGCCGTCGCGGCTATGTTAGATTCTGTCGCGTCGGTGCGCTACGTCCTGCTCGACCGGATCACGCTGTTGCAGCCGCCGGGGCTGGCGCGCGGCGTGAAATGCGTCTCGCTGTCGGACGACATCTTCGCCGATCACTTCCCGGGCTATCCGGTGATGCCGGGCGCGCTGATCCTCGAGGCGCTCGCGCAGCTCGCCGGCGTGCTGCTCGAGGCGGCGATGCGCGAGCGCGGCCGTGACGATCTGCACGCGCTGCTGACGATGGTCGATCGCGCCAAGTTCCGCCACGTCGTGCGGCCGGGCGATCGGCTCGAGCTCGAGGCGCGCGGGCTGACCGTCACCGAGGATGGCGGCCAGGCCCAGACCGCGGCGCGGGTCGACGGCCAGCTCGCGGCCGAGGCCCAGCTGTCGTATGCGTTCGCCGAGGTCACCAACCCAGTGGTGCTCGCCCGGCGCCGCGAGTTCTTGAATATCTGGCTGACGGGCGCGGCGGAGGCCCCCTGATGTCTCGAGCGCCTCGCCGCGCGCGCCGTCGCGCTCTTCGCCGCGCGCCCCGCCGGGCGCCCCGCCGCGCGCCCCGCCGGGCGCTTCGCCCAGCGCCCCGCCGGCCGCTTCGCCCAGCGCCTCGCCGCGCGCCTAGCCCAGCGCCTCGCCGCGCGCCTTGTTCAGCGTCTCACTCAGCGCCTCGTCCGGCGCCTCGTTCAACGATGGGGAGAACGCCACCACGCGCGCTTGCGACGCGGTTCTGGCCCCTCGCTCCGTCTGTTAACGGCCGTATTGCGATCGGGCGTCCGTGCCATCCTCACGACCCGCCGGCGAAGGACCGCCCGGCCTGGGAATCTATCTCCGCTCGTGGCCAGACCGTCGTCGCGGCGCTGCGCGTTGTCGAGGTCTCCTCGTTCGGTGCCTCTGCGGCAGGGGGTTAAGCGATGCGGCGGCGGGCGTTCGTTCGCGGAGTCGGCGCCTGCACGCCGCTCGGGGCGTGGCCTCAGACCGCCGAGCTGCTCGCGACCGGCGCGACGGCGATCCGGCCGATCACCGCGTTCGACGCCACCGGGTTTCCGTGCACCGTCGCCGC
>DASWRS010000524.1:0-3699 GCA_036403075.1 Kofleriaceae bacterium | reverse complement strand
CCGGCGGCGCGCAGCGCGTGCAGGCCGCGGCGCAGCGGCGACTTCAGCGAGCCGACGTCGAACACCACGCCGGGCGGCGGCGCGGCCGCCATCGCCTCGAGGATCTCCGCCGTCGCCGGCATCGGCGCGGCGATCACGATCAACTCGTGATCGAGCGCGACCCGGCGCCAGTCGCGGTGGTTGACCACGCCCGCGGGACCCTCGCCCGGGTCGGCGATCTCGACCGCGAAGCCCTGGGCGGCGAGGTAGCGCACGAACCAGCGCCCCATGTGGCCGGCGCCGCCGATCACCAGCACGCGGCGGCCGCCGCCCTCCCCGGCCGCGGCCACGGTGTCCTTCTCCTGCACGGTCAGCGAGCCCCGGATCAGCGCGAGGATCAGCTCCTCGCCGAGCGCCGGCGACAGTCCGTGGTCGACCGCGGCGGCGCGGGCGCGCTCGACCACGTCCTTCTCCTGGCGGTAGTCGCGCGTCGGGATCCCGGCGTCGCGCTTGACGTGGCCGATGCGCTGCGCGACCGCCTGGCGCCGCGCGACCAGCGCGAGGATCTCGCGATCGATCTGGCCGAGCTCGGTGCGCAGCGGGTCGAGGCGGGCGTCCGGATCATCCGACATGGCCGACATGGCAGCACGATACCCGGACCTGACCGCGCGTGCGGCGCGGCGGCGCGGCGGCGGGCCGGGCCGGCGTCGATGCGCCGAGCCGCTCGACGGCGCGGGCTGAGCTATCGCCAGTCGTCGCCGAGCTCGGCGTCGAGGATGTCGCAGCACAGCGACACGCACTCGTCGCACAGCGCGATCCCGGCCCGGCCGAGCAGCTTCTTGACCTGACGCTCGTGCTTGCCGCACCACGCGCACACGGTGGTCGCGTGGACCCGTTCGCCGGTCGCGCCGGGCGGCTCGAGCTGCTCGGGCGTGAGCACCCGGAACTCACCGGTCGCGTTGACCTCGAGCCCGCCGCCCAGGTGCAGGTGGCAGCTGTTGCACACCATCACGAGCTCGCCGCCCTCGAGAGCTTGCGCGCAGATCGGGCAGTTCACCGTTCTCTAGGTATCGCCGACCTTGCGACCTGGCACAAGGCTCGCCGATCGCGGCGCTGCGTCCGGCCGCCGCCTCGACGGAGATGCCGGCACGGCATAGACTGCTGCGAGGTTCGCAAGACGCCATGACCCCCATGATCGAGCTGCAGCGCACAGGGTTCTTCCGCGAGATGCCGCACGGCGAGCCGAGCGACCCCAGCCTGGCCGAGGCGCGCGAGCCGGCCCCCGGGCCGCACGAGGATCGCGTGGCGGCGTATCTCGAGGCCGGGCACGTCCTCACGGCAGCGCCCGCGCCCGTGCGCGATGTGTTCGCCCTCGACCAGCAGATCGGCCCGCCGCACCACCTCACTGACGGAACGTTCGTGTGGCCGGGCGACCTGGCGCACTACGTGCGGACCTACCACGTCCGGCTGGCCGGACCGTTCATCGAGCACATGCTGGCCCACGGCTGGACGGTGCCGGCGGAGGTCGACCTGGCGACGCTGACGCTGCCGCCGCGGCCGGCCGGCGCTCCGGATCTCGGCCAGGCATGGAGCGAGCTCGTCGGTGCAGCGCGCGAGGCGCTGGACAGCCCCGACGGCGCCAAGCTGCGCGCGCAGCTGTCCGAGATGGGTAAGGCCGCGTCGCGGTTCTTCGAGTCGCTGGCCCCGCCGGGCAGCGAGCGCAGGAAGCGGATCTCCGACGAGGCCGGGCTGTTCAAGAGCACGCTCGACGAGGTCACGACCGACGCGGCGCGCGCCGCCGGCGACCTGCGCGGCACGCTCGAGGGTGCGGGAGGGCGGGTCCGCAGCCGGCTGTCGTCGAGCCTGCGCGCGCTGAGCGACTGGCTCGACCGGCCCCAGGACGAGCGCACCAGGCCGGCGGGCGGCAACGGCGGTGGCTCGGGTAACGGCCCGCGCAACGACGGCGATTGAGCGCCAAGGGCCCGCACCCAGGGCGCGCACGGTAGCGAGGCCGGCGACGGCGCCCACGGCGCGCGCTCAGCGCTGGCGCGGGATGCTGACCACCAGCCGGGTGCCCTTGCCGGGCTCGCTCGCGACGTCGATGTGGCCGCCGTGCTCGGCGACAATTGCGTGGCAGGTCGCCAGGCCCAGGCCGGTGCCCTCGGCCTTGGTGGTGAAGAACGGGTCGAAGATCCGGGCAAGCTGGTCGGCTGCGATGCCCGGGCCATCGTCGGACACGACGATGGTCGTGGCCTCGAGGCTGTGCCGGGCGTCGACGTGGACGTGCTTGCCGCCGAGCGAGGCGGCGTCCGCGGCGTTGCGCAGCAGGTTCCACAGCACCTGGCGCAGCTTGGCGGGGTCGGCGTGGATCGGCAGCGGCCGGTCGACCTCCATCACCATGTCGACGGCGGCGAACGCCTGCTCGCCGCGGGCGACCTGCAGGGTCTCCTCGACCATGACGCCAAGATCGAAGTCGACCGGCTGCGGCGGCCGCGGGTTGGCGTAGCCGAGCAGGTCACCGATCAGGACATTGAGCCGCTGGATCTCGCGGTGGACGATCGCCATCAGCGTACGATCGTCGTCGGACGCGGCCGGGCCCTGGCGGAGCAGCTCGATCGAGCCCGAGATCGACGCCAGCGGGTTGCGGATCTCGTGGGCGATGCCGGCGGCGAGCTGGCCGACGGTGGCCAGGCGCTCGGAGCGGCGCGACTGGGCCTCGAGCCGGCGCAGCTCGGTCAGGTCCTGGAAGTTGACGACCCGGCCGATCACGTGGTTCCGGACGTCGCGCAGCGGCGACACCGTGACCCCGATGGTGAGATCGTCGGCGAGGTGGAGGTCGGCGCGCCGCAGCTCGCCGTGGCCGGTGGCGATCAGCGCCGACAGGCCGGGCATCAGCTTGTCGATCGGCTGGCCGGCGAGCGCCGCCGGCTGGCCGAGGATGTCGGCCGCGGCGGCGTTGGCGGTCAGCACGATGCCGTCCGGCGCGATCGTGATCAGGCCCGACGACAGCGAGCGCACGATGTCCTCGTGCAGCGACAGCAGGTCGGCGGCGGCCTTGCGCGTGGTCGCCAGGGTCTCGGCGCCGCGCTGGAGCTGATCGCCGAAGATGAACGCGAGCGCGCCGACGCCGATCAGCGCCGCGAGGTTGATCCCCAGGGTGCGGCCGAAGTCGACACCGGTCTGCTCCCAGGGATGGATCTGCGACACCGCGGGCAGCGCGAACGCCTGGGTCCAGGCCAGCAGCGACACGCAGATCAGCGAGCTGATCGACGCCAGCGTGACGGCGACGGCGCCGGTGCGGTACGACAGCGCGCCGGCGCCGACGATCGACAGCGCATAGAGGAAGATGTACGGGCTCTCGGCGCCGCCGGTGACGTAGACCAGCAGCGAGGTCACGGCGATGTCGGCCGCCTGCATCGGCCGCGCGACCGCGCGAGGCGCGTGGCCGCGGCGCAGCATCACGCCGAACACGATCGACGTCAGGTAGGTGACCGCGATGATCCCCGACTGCAGCCACACCGCGGACCGCGGCACCTCCTCGGCGGTGGCGAGGATCCACAGCGACAGCCCGAGCACCGCGGTCACGACCAGCGTGCGCAGCAGCAACAGGCGGATGACGCGGCGGCCGGTGTCGCTGGCCGGCGGCACCGGCGCGGGGATCAGCGAGTCGGCGGGCGACGGCCCGAGCCGGTCGCGGCTTCGCGTCCGCGGCCTGGTGAA
>DASWRS010000523.1:0-9386 GCA_036403075.1 Kofleriaceae bacterium | reverse complement strand
GCCGGCCGGCTCGGCCGCGGCCGGGTCCCGGTCCGGATCGCGGTCGCCGCCGGAGATGGCAAGCGCGTGGCGCTCGCCCGCCGCGTGCTGCCGCGGATCGTCGACGCGCTCGAGGCCTACGTCGACGCGCCGCTGCCGCTGGCCAAGCTCGACCTGGTCGCGGTCCCCGAGTTCTTCGGCGCGATGGAGAACCCGGGGCTGATCACGTTCCAGGCCGCGGTGCTGGTCGGCGGCTTCGACTTCACCGGCATCGCCGCGCACGAGCTCGCCCACCAGTGGTTCGGCGACTCGGTGACCCCTGTGTGGTGGGAGCACCTGTGGCTGTCCGAGGCGTTCGCGACCTGGCTCGGCGAGCGCATCGCCGGGCCGCTGTCGGCCGCGCCGCCGGTGGCGCTCGCGCACCGCACCCGGCTGCGTACGCTCGAGCTCGACGACGCGATCGACGCCCGGGCGCTGATCCACCCGATCACGGAGCCGGGCGAGATCGAGCCGGCGTTCGACGCGCTGGCCTACGACAAGGGCGCGGCGGTGCTCGCGATGTTCGAGCGCTTCGTTGGCCCCGCCGCGTTCCGGACCGCGGTGCGCCGCTACCTCACGGCGCACGCGGGCAGCTCGGTCGGGTCGCAGGCCTTCCTCGAGGCGCTCGCGGCGGCGACCGAGCCCGCCGTCGCCGATGCCCTGGCCTCGAACCTCACCCACGCCGGCCCGCCTGCCGTCGAGCTCGCGGTGCGCTGCGACGCCGCGCCGGCGATCGTCGCGTCGGCTCGCGGCGGCGTCACCGTCCCGCTGTGCGTCCGGTATCCGGACGCCGGACGCACGATGACCTCGTGCTTTCTCGCCGGCGCCCGGACCGAGCAGCCGCTGCCGGCGTCGGCGGGCTGCCCTGCGTGGCTGGTCGGAAACGACGGCGGCCTCGGCTACTACCGGACGGTGTGGCGCGGGGCCGCGCCGCCCGCGCCGCCGGCGGTGCTGTCGCCCGAGGAGCGCCTCGGGCGCGGCGACGACGCGGCGTTCGCCGTCCGGCTCGGCGAGCTGCCGGCCGCAGGCGCGCTCGCCGAGCTGACCCGGCTGGCGGATGCGCGCGATCCGTACGCCGAGCTGGCGGCGCTCGAGATCGCCGGCGCGATCGATCCGCTGATCGCCGATCCGGTGCGGCCGGCGTGGACCGCGTGGCTCGCGCGCAGGTTCGCGGCACGCCTGACCCGCGCCGCGCTGCTCGAGCCCCGGACGATCACCGACCACCTGGCGCGCCGCGCGCTCGTCGAGCTGGCCGCCGGCGCGATCGATCCGGCGATCGTCGCCGCCGCGCGCGCCCGGATCGAGCGCCGCCGCGACACGGGGCAGGACCCGGTGGTGCTACGGATCGCCGCGTCGCGCGACGGCGATGCGCTGTTCGACCAGCTGGTCCGCGCCGCCGCGGGCGCGCGGGCCGGCGAAGCCCGGGGCGACGCGAAGACCGACGCGAAGACGGAGGCGAAGACCGAGGCGCGGACCGAGGCGCTCGCGGCGCTCGGCGAGTTTCCCGCGCCGTACGCGGCCCGCGTCGTCGACGTGCTGCTCGATCCGCGGTTCTCGGCCGACGGCGTGTGGCCGGCGCTCGCGGCGATGCTGTCGCGCGGCGAGACCCGCTCCGCGGCGTGGCGCGCGATCCACGGCCGGTTCGCCGCGATCGCCGCCGCGCTGTCCGGCCCGACGCTGCGCGACGCGCTCGCGGCACTCGCGGCGCTGTGCGATCCGATCGCGCGCGCCGAGCTCGCCGCCGACGCCGCGCCGGTGGCCCCGGCCGGCGGCGACCGCCGGCGCGTCGTCGATCGCACGCTCGCGGTGATCGATCGCTGCGTCGCGCGGCGCGCGGCGACCGGCGACTTCGCCGCGGCGCTCGCGGCGGCACCGGCGCTTTGACAACGCACCCGGCCCCTCGGTTCCACCGATCCGCGCCGATGCTGCCGCACGCCGGTGCCGCAACGCCGGGCCCCGCGCCCGTGTCTGTCGCGCATGGCGCACGTACCGGGTCCCGGCGACAAGAAGTCGCTCAACGTCGAGCTCAACATCATCCCGTTCATCGACCTGATGAGCTGCATCACCACGTTCCTGCTGGTGGCCGCCGTCTGGGTGGACATCGCGCAGCTCGAGATCCGGCCGGCGGGCCGATCGCGCGAGGCGCCCGAGTGCCTCGATCCGGCGGGCTGCGATGATCCCAGGCTATCGGTGCTGCTCGATGGCGACGAGATCTGGATCGGCGTGTCGCGGGTCAACGACTTCCAGAAGATCCCCAACACCGCGGCGGGCTACGACTGGGCCCGGCTCGAGGACGCGCTCCGGCAGCACAAGGCGTCGGCGTTCTTCGAGCACGCCACCGCGATCGAGATCGCGGCCGACAGCACGGCCGCGCACCCGGTCGCCTACCAGGCGCTGATCGCGGCGATGGACGTCGCGGTCAAGACCGGGTTCGTCGACGTCGGGATCACCGATCCGCAGGGCCTGTCGGCGCGCCCGGTGCTGTGACCGGCGACGCGCCGAACCGCGCGGCGTGCCACGCCGGCAGCTCGGTCATCGCGCGGAGCACGACGTCGGCGTGGCCGAGCGCCTCGGCCGGATCGCTGCCGGTTGCGACCGCGCACGCGACGGCGCCGCACGCGCGCGCCGCGCTGATGTCGTGGATCGTATCGCCGACGACCACGACCTCGCGGACCTCGGCGCGCTCGCGGCCGCGCGCGATCGCCGCCGCGACCAGCTCGGCGCGAAGGTGCGAGTCGCAGCCGTAACCGCCGAACGCGAAGTACCCGGCGAGGCCGGCCGCGGCGAGCTTGGCGTCGGCGCCGGCCCGCACGTTGCCGGTCGCGACCCCGAGCAGGACCTCGGGCCGGGCCGCGAGCCACGCCAGCGCCTCGGGCACGCCCGCGAGGACCTCGACGCCGTGCTCCCCGAGGTGGGCCCGGAGCCGCGCCAGGTAGGCGTCGAGGAACGCCGTGCGCTCGGCGTCGGTCGCCGGCCGGCCGAACCGCGCGACGAAGATCTCGTCGATCAGCGCCGGATCGGTCTTGCCGCCGAACCGCATGCCCTCGCACGCACGCGCGACCCCGTGGCGGTCGGCGAACACCGCGTCGAACGCCCGGGCCCCGGAGCGCCGGGCGTGAAGCAGCGTGCCGTCGATATCGAACAGGTAGAGGATCACTTCGCAGGCTTGGCCGGCGCGCTGCCCGGATGCCGCTTGCCCCAGCGCTCCGCGGCGTCGAGCAGACCGTCGAACGTGTCGCGGAGCGCCCAGGCCTTCTCCTTGTAGGTCTGAAGGCCATTGGCGCGCAGCAGGCCGTCGCCGAACGCGGTGCGCACGCCGGCGCAGGCCGCGTCGTGCTCGAACTTGACCGCCGTGCCCTCGTAGATCCGGAAGCACGCCTCGTGCTTGCCGTCGTTGTACAGCGGCGCGCCGTTCTCGATCGTCTCCATGATCTGGCGCACCACGTCGTCGATGTCGTCGCGCTTGCAGCCGTCGAACACGCGGAGCTCGTGGACCGGGACATTGCGGACGATCTGGACCTTGTCGTCGGGCTGGGCGGAGCGGCGCTCGTCGGCGAACTGGGTCTGCTTCGCGAACTGAGCGGGCGGGATCGCGGCGCGCTGCGCGACCAGCGGCTTCAGATAGTTGCCGGGCACCGCGAGGTTGATCGACTGGCCGGCGGTGATGATCGCGGTGGTGATGCCGACGACCTCGCCGAACTGGTTGAACAGCGGCCCGCCGCTCGAGCCCGGCGAGATCGGCGCCGAGATCTGGAGCAGGGTGAGCTCCTGCTTGCAGTGCTGCGCGGCGAAGTCGGCCTTGCCGCAGATCGGCCGGACCTGCGAGACCAGGCCGTTGGTGACCGTGTTGTCGAACCCGAGCGGGTTGCCGATCGCGACGATCTGGTCGCCCGCGGACACCGCGTCGCTGTCGCCGAGCTTGAGCGTCGGCAGGTCCTTCTTCGGCGTGATCCTGAGCAGCGCGAGATCGCGCCCCGGATCGATTCCTGCGATCTGCGCGACGTCGTACTGCGAGCCGTCGAACAGCTTGATCTTGATCGCCGACTCGCCCGCGACGACGTGCAGGTTGGTCGCGATCACGCCGGCCTTGTCGATCACAAAGCCGGTCCCGACTTTTTCGGAGCCGGCCTCGATCCGGACGATCGCCGGGCTGGCGCGCTGCAGGATGTCCTTCTCGGTCATCCGCCTGCGCGGCTGAGTCGTCGTGGAGCCGGTACCGGCACAGGCGCTAGCGACTGCCAGCACCGCGACCACGCGAAGACTGCGCATATGCACGATGATAGCCCGGGAACCGGTCCGGTGCACACCAGGGCCGGTGTTACGGATAGTTGCCGGCCGACCCGGCGGCGCCACCACCGGGCGCCGGTGTCGCGCTGCCGCGCTCGACGTCGTGGCCGCCCAGGTGGATCTGACGGAGCGCGCTCTCGCCGGCGTGGCGAAATGCCCGGGCTGCCTCGGGGCCGCGCCGCGGGTCGATCCCCGACTTGACGCCGGCGTCCAGGTGCTCCTGGTACAGCTTCATCCGGACCTGCTCCCAGCTCGGACACGCTTGCGGGTGGTCCTCGCACGCCGACAGCGCGCGGTTGGCGTGGTCGAGCGCGGGCACGACGTCGAGCCGGTCGACGAACGCGACCGACGCCGCGAGCAGGGCGCGCCACCGGCTCGGCGACTGCCTCGCGCGCTCGCCGCCGCGGACCGCGACCTCGACCGCCCAGTCCTTCTGGCCGACCAGGCCGAGCCGGCGCGACAGGTCGTCGATCGCGGCGCCGTCGTCGGGGTGGGCGATGGTCCGCGCCTCCGCGAGCGCGAGCGCGAACGCGTCGGCGCCGGTGCCCGCGTGGGCGGCGCTTGCGTACATCTCACGCGCGGGCAGCACGACCATCACCAGGATGACCGTGGCGATGCCGACGTCGATGAAGCCCACAAAACGCGACAGCCGCATGTCTCCTTGGACACTACCAGGCGCCACAAGTTCCCACGTAGATCGACCCGGGCGGCCGTAGCATTTCGCCTCGAGGCGTCCCGAGATGCTACGGCGCGAAGCCATGTACTTATTTGTACAACACGAGGCATCCCGGCAGCTTGCGCCGTGGACCTCGCCTTGCATTTCCGGCACGCCCAGACCTGCATCCACTCGCATCCCGACCACGGGTCATCGGAGAGGACGTTTCATGCTCACTGCAATCTCGACGCACTTCCATCAGGGCGGCCCCGGCATGTGGCCCATTCTGTTCACCTCGGTGGTCACCATCGCGATCATCGTCGAGCGTGCGATCTACCTGTTCCGCTCGTCGGTCGACAAGGACAAGCTGCTCGCGCTGCTCAAGAGCCAGGTGATGAGCGGCAACGTGCAGGGTGCGATCAAGGTGTGCTCGGGTAACCCGACGCCGATGACCCGCATCGTCCAGGCCGGTCTGATGAAGTTCAACAAGAGCGACGACGAGGTCCAGGCGGCGATGGACGAGGCCGCGCTGCGCGAGCTGCCCAAGATCAACGCGCGCACGCCGTACCTGGCGATGACCGCCAACTTCGCCGTGATGGCCGGCCTCCTCGGCACGATCGGCGGCATGATCGGCTCGTTCGGGTCGGTCGGCAGCGCCGACAGCGGCAACAAGACCACCGAGCTCGCCAGCGGCATCGCCGAGGCGCTCAACTGCACGTTCTTCGGCATCTTCACCTCGCTGGTCGGCCTGCTCGGGTTCTCGCTGCTCCAGGGCAAGACCACGCATGTCGTCGACGACATCAACGAGGTCACCGTCCAGGTGGTCAACCTGGTGACCTCGCACCGCGCCCAGATGCAGCCCTCGGGCTGAGCAGCCCCTCGCGTCGATCCCCCCGAGACCGGGCCCGTGCCCGGCCCCCGCTAGCGAGGAGCTCTCACCATGGCTGCAGCACTAGGAACCGGCGACAAGAAGAGCGTCAACGTCGAGCTCAACATCGTCCCGTTCATCGATCTGATGAGCTGCTTGACGTGCTTCCTGTTGATCACGGCGGTGTGGGTGAACATCGCCCAGCTCAACATCCAGCCCAAGGGCAAGACCCGCGATCAGGCGCAGGTCCAGCAAGACGACGAGCGCGTGACGCTGTCGGTGCTCGTCCAGTCCGACCGGATCTGGGTCGGGCTGTCGCGCGTCAACGAGTTCCAGGACATCCCCAAGAAGGGCGAGGACCAGGACTGGGACAAGCTCGAGACCACGCTCAAGGAGCACAAGAGCTCGACGTTCTTCGCCGATCGCTCGGATCTCGAGATCGCGGCCGAGAGCACGACCGCGGCTCCGGTCAAGTACCAGGACATCATCCACGCGATGGACGTCGCCGTGAAGGTCGGCTTCATCGATGTCGGACTCTCTGACCCGCAGGGCCTCGCGGCCCGGCCCACCCTGTAGGAGGCGACATGCCGGTCCAGTCAGCAGGCCCTCGCCTCTACCGCTCGGTCAAGTTCAAGTACCTGGTGCGACAATCCGGCAGTGCCGCCGGGTCGCGCTCGCAGAACATCTCGCTCAACCTGACGCCGTTCGTCGACATGATGACGATCCTCGTCACGTTCCTGCTCATGGTGTTCTCCACCACTGGCCAGCTGCTGCAGGCCCAGAAGGGCCTCGAGCTGCCGATCGCGCAGGCCCGAGACACCCTGCAGCAGGCGCCGGTCATCATCGTCACCAAGACCGAGATCACCTATCAGGGGCAGGCGGTCGCGACCGTCGAGAGCGTGCTTCGCGACGACTCTCCGACGTTCAAGATCGACGCGCTGTTCGAGCGGCTCGATATCGCCGCCAAGGCGATCCGCGAGCAGGTCGCGATGGGCCGCCAGCCCAAGGATCTGATCAAGGCGTGCGAGGACGCCAAGTCGAACCTGCGCCCGGCCCCGGGCAAGATCTGTCCCGACGGCCTGGCGATCCTGCAGGCCGACGAGTCGACCGACGCGCGTCTCATCAACAAGATCGTCAACACGGCCAAGGCCGCTGGGTTCGACAACCTCTTGTTCGCCGTGAAGAACAAGTAAAGAGAGCGCAGGTACCATGACTCGACGGTTTTCGTGGCTCCCGGTCGTCGTGGGGCTGGCGGTGCTTGCAGGCTGTCCAGACGATCCCTACAAGGCCGAGACGTGGACCAAGAAGCTCGGTGACCAGCGCGAGGCCGAGCGCGCGGTGACCGAGCTCGAGCAGCTCGGCAACCCCGGCGCGATCCCGGCGCTGGGCAACGCGTGGATCGACCAGGGCAAGCCGGTGCGCCTGCTCCAGGTCATCATCTCGCTGGCCCGGCCGCTGACCCCGCAGGAAGCCAAGGACAAGTTCTTCACCGACTACGAGGCCACCGGGCGGCCGGCGAGCTGGAACCAGGCGCTGCCGTTCCTCAAGAAGGCGCTGTCCGAGGTCGACGAGGCCAACCCGCGGTCGGTCGAGAGCGCGACCAAGGCGGCCGACGCGCTCGGCGAGTCCCGGCTGGCCGAGGGGCTCGATGCGCTGATCGAGCTCGCGCAGAAGCCGGTGACCAAGAAGCTGATCACCGCGCAGGTCGCATCGATCCGCGCGATCGGCAAGTACACCGGCGACAGCGGGCGGGCATCCGCGGCGCTGATCAAGATCATCGACAAGGAGCCGCCGCCGGCGCCGCGCACCGTCAAGGAGAAGGACCAGGTCCGCACCGCGGACGAGAAGTACAGCCTGTTCCTCGGCGTCACCGGCGCCGCGATCAACGCGCTGGGCGATCTGCACGCGCCGGCGTCGGCCCGGACCCTGGTCCTGTCGATGTACCGCACGCCCGAGCTGTTCATGCAGATCCGGCGCGCGCTGGTCGCGACCGGGCCGGCGGCGTTCGACGAGCTGCGCAAGGCGCTCGCCGGCACCCACCCCGAGGTCAATCAGCTGTTCAAGGACAAGCGGCTCGACAAGTACTGCGGTGACCGCAGCGACGTGGCGCCCGACCAGTGCCAGAGCGTGTCGGCGATGGCGTTCTATCCCGCGGTGGTGATCGGCGACTTCTACAGCGACAAGGCCGTCCCCGAGCTCCTGGGCGCGCTCCGGAGCCCGCCGCTGCCGGTGTACTACGTCGACGACCAGCCGAGCCCCAACACGCAGTACAACGCGATCTTCGACGCGCTCCGCAAGATCGGCTCGCCGGACGGCGCGGCCACCGTGCGCGCGATGTGGCAGGGCCACGCGGCGCCCGGGGCGGCATCCCGGGCAGCGCGGGGCGCCAAGCGCGGCGAGCCCGTCGCGGCGGGCGGCGGCGAGTCCGACCTCGCCACCCGGATCCTCGCGATCGGCGCGTACCCGTTCTTGACCCGCGACGACACCGGGGTCGACGAGCTCGGCAAGATCGCCGCGGACAACAAGGCCGACGACCAGCTCCGCCAGGCGGCGGCGACCGCGTTCGCGCGGCTGGCACACGAGGCCAGGGACATCACCGTGCTCGAGGGTCTGGCCCAGAAGTACTTCGAGGCCTCGGCCAAGAAGCGCGGTGAGGCCGAGGGCAAGCCCAAGGCGACCGCCGACGCGGCGGACAAGGAGTTCGCCAAGGCCAAGAAGCTGCTCGACGACGCCAAGGCGGCCGTGCTCAGGGCGACCCACGACACCAGCAAGACCGCCGCCGACATCCGGGCGGCGACCGCCGATGCCAAGAAGGCCGAGGACGCGTTCAAGGCCGCCAAGAAGATCCACAACGACGCGGTGGCGCCGTACAAGGCGGCCGACGTCGCGGCCAAGGGCTACAAGGGCTACGCCCGGATGTTCCAGACCCACATCGCGCGGATCGAGATCGCGATCCGGTGCAAGCAGGACCTGGCCTGCTACGCGGCGAGCCTCAAGCTCAAGCCGGCGGACGCGGCCCGGAACACCGCCCCGTACATCCGCGACATCAAGGACTGGACCCCCGACGAGCAGCTCGGCTTGGTCGAGGCCAACGTCGAGCGCGCGATGCTCGAGGTCGGCAAGCGCGGCGCCAAGGCGTCGTCGTTGACCGACACCCTGCTCGACAGCGCCAAGAGCGACAACCGGCTGATCCGCCAGAGCGTCCTGCTCGCGCTGCCCAAGATCGCCGCGGTGCCGTGCGGCAACTGCGAGGCCAAGCTCCAGGCCGCGATCCGCGCCGGCGAGGGCAAGACCACGCTCGGCGACCTCAACCTCGAGACCACGATGATGAAGAACTACTTCGGCTGGGCGGGCGGCAAGACGCCGTCGAGCGCGCCCGCGGAGAAGGACGACGTCCCGTCCGCGGCGCCGGCCGTGGCCACGCCGCCGCCGCGGAAGAAGTAGTGGCGGAACCCGGGCGAGTGGTGTAAGCCTCGCAAGCATCGGGGCGTAGCGCAGCCTGGTAGCGCACCTGGTTTGGGACCAGGGTGTCGGAGGTTCGAATCCTCTCGCCCCGAC
>DASWRS010000522.1:0-2049 GCA_036403075.1 Kofleriaceae bacterium | reverse complement strand
CGCGATCGCGGTATCGAGCCAGCTCGTGAACTGCTGGAACGAGGCGCATCGAGCGGCCACGACCGCCGGTCGGATGCGCCCGAGCAGCTGGCTCGCATGTTTGATCTTGCCGTAGCTGCCCTTCTGGGTGCTTCGCGTCGCGGTGTCGAGCGCGGCGTACACCGACTGCTTGGGCTCGTCGTCCAGGACCCGCCGGCCGGGCAGCGCCGGCGGATGAAAGTTCTTGCCGTAGAACTCGGCCACCGCGGCGACGTCGGCGACGATCCACGTCTCCATGCACTGGGTCATCAGGTGAACACGATCGGCCGAGATGGCTTCGAGATCCCAGCCATCGCGGCGCGCGAGATGCGCGACGCGTCCCTCGGGGGTCGAAGCTGCCACTGGATCCTCGGCATCCACGACCAGCGCAATGATCTCGGCTCCTGCGGTCCTCGTCGCGTGTTGAAATGCATCGAACGTGGCATTTCGCCCGCCGCAAGCCACGAGCTTCCAGCCCATCCTGCGGGCACGCGCGGCATTCTTCTGTGGCTCGAGCAACGCATCGAAGCCCTGCCGGAGCTGTGCCTTGCCGCTCGCGCTGTGTCCTCCGCCCTCGACGTAGATCGCGATGCTGGTCAAGGGTTTCCTCCGAGCTCGCCCATCCGCCAGACATCGCCGAGCCGGTACTGCTCGAGCCAGTGTCTGAGGCGGTCCGCGTCGAGACGCGTCAACTCCGTACCGCCCCGGTGATCGCACACCAGGACCGAATCGACGTGCTCGGTCAAGGCCGAGACCAGTGCGTCGGAGTGCGTGGTCACGACGAGCTGCGTGCGTGCGCTTGCTGCAACCAGCAGTTCGGCGATCAGCAACATCGCATCCGGGTGCAGTCCGAGCTCAGGCTCCTCGATGCAGATCAGCGGCGGCGGCCTGGGTACGAGCAGCAATGCGGTCATCGCGAGAAAGCGCAAGGTCCCGTCGGACAGCCGCGTGGCCGGAACAGGGCCGGTGAGGCCGTCTTCGTGAAGCAGGACTTGCACCGTGTTCCCTTCGAGCCGGGTGCCGACTCGCTTGAAGCGGGGAAGAAACCGGCGGAGCATCGCGTTCAGCTCGGGGCCGGCGTCGCCTTGCTCGAGCTCGTGAAGGAACAGGCCGAGGTTCCGCGCGTCGGGAAGCAGGACGTCCGTCGGGAGGTCTGCGGGCTGGGGTTGACGCAGCGCCGTGTACCGGCCAAAGCTCCATTCCCGCAACGTCTGGATCCTCGAGAACTGAGTCGCGCACCAGCTGAGCTCGGGATACAGCTCGGGCTCCTTGCGCTGTGACAGGATCGATTCATCAGCTGCGAGGGTCTCGCGCCGCAGCGTGACCCGTCTGTGCCACACGGCCTCGTCCAAGCTTCCGCGGTCGTTCAGGGAAGGCGGGCGAGCCTGCAGCACCGCATCGCCTCCGCTGAAGCGATAGTAGAACTCCAGATCCTCCCCGTCTGGTCTGGTCTTCTCTGCCTCCTCGATCGATTCGTCGACGATCTCCGTGCGTGCGCCGGCAGCGGCGAAGCTCAGGCGGTAGCGAAGCGAGCCTTGCCCCGCGCGATGCAGGCGCGCTTCCAGCCTTCCGACCGCGCTGCCCTTGCCTTTCCACAGCCATTCACGCACGCCACCGCCGTCGCGAATCGCAGCCGCGAGACCCGTGGGTGTGGCGCGCAGCAGCTCGATGATCTCGATCAGGTTGGACTTGCCGGACCCATTGGGACCGATGATCACGTTGAGCGGCCGAAGCGGGATCTCCGGGGAGCCTGGCGCGAACGAGAGCAGGCCATCGGCGCGCAGTGTTTCGAGCAACATGACAGGTCTCCTCGGCTCGCGAGCCGCGCGATCATGGCAGGCTGCATCTCCGATGTCGATGCGCGGCTGAGGCCATCGCGGAACGAGCCTGGCGTCGGGTCCTGCGCGTACAGCTCCGTCGCCGGGGCACTCGGCATCGTCCGGGGCGACACGATTCAGCTCGGCCATGCCGGTTTGCGCTCTGCACGGCAACGAGGGGGTTCGTAGGCGCGCGCGATGGGCTGGCCGATCC
>DASWRS010000521.1:0-20017 GCA_036403075.1 Kofleriaceae bacterium | reverse complement strand
TGAAGCTCTGGCGAGCGGTGACCCAGCCGGTGACTGCCGGCACCGCGGCAGCCGCCGCATAGCGACCTTGGGGCGGCGGCGGATCACGCCGGCCAGCGGTGGGGTCCACCGCTACGGCTACGCCCTTCAGGCTCCTAGCCGCAACGCCAACACCAGCTGATCAGCGCGAGCCCAGCGCGGCGAGCACGGCGATATCGATCGCGTCGGCCGCCGCGTACAGCGACTCGCCGTCGGTCGGCGGCGCGAACGCCGGCAGGGTGGCGCCGACCTCGTCGGTCAGCATCCGGGCCAGCGCGTCGAGCGACGGCTCGGCGCCGGCGATCTCGGCGACCACGGAGATGATCGCGGCGACGTCGTCGATCGGCTGCGACTCGCCGACCGGGCCGAGGCCCGCGGCCATGACGGTCGGCACCGCGCCGTCGTCGACCACGATCGTGCGCGGCGAGATCGCGCCGTGGCTGCCGCCGACCTCGTGGATCGCCGCCGCGGCGCGCGCCAGGCGCTTGAGCATCCGGACGGTCTCGGCGGGCGGCAGCTGGGGCGGCGCGTCGGCGAGCGAGGCCCCGGCGGGCGCCTCGAACACGGCGCTCCGGGCGGCGCGGTCCAGGCTCAGCGCGCGCTGCACGAACGGGCTCTGGGCCCGGCCGAGCAGGCGGGCGCGATCGAGCGCGCGCAGCGCCTCGTCACTGGCGTCGAACCGCTCGATCACCACCGAGCGATCGAGCACCGTGTCGACCGCGCGCGCGAGCTGCGAGATCGGCGTGTGGCCGAGCGGAGTCTCGAACTGGTAGCGCGGCCGCGCCTCGCCCTCCTCGGCGAGCTCGGCGATCGAGTGCGTGCCGGTGATGTGCTTGCGGCGCGGCCCGAGCCGGGGCTGGCCGCCGAGGTCGAGTGCCTCGAGCTGGCGCCGCAGGTCGCTCAAGGTCGGCGTCCGGTCGTGCGGGTTCTTGACCAGCAGGTCGCCGAGGATCGCGTCCCAGCCGGCGGCGAGATCGGGGGCGACCGCGCTCGCGCTCGGCGCCGGCTCGCCGAGGTGCTGCGCGACGAAGTCGGGGCCCAGGAACGGCAGCCGGCCGGTCACCGCCTCGAACAGCGTGACCCCGAGCGCATAGAGATCGGCGGCGATCGAGATCGGCGCGCCGGTGATCTGCTCCGGCGACATGTACGCCAGCGTGCCGATCAGCCCGCCGGTCTGGGTCTGGCCGAGGTCGACCAGGTGGGCGACGCCGAAGTCGCCGAGCTTCGCGGTGCCGCGCGCGTCGAAGAACACGTTGGCCGGCTTGACGTCGCGGTGGACCACGCCGCGGTGGTGCGCGGCCTCCAGCCCCGCGATGACGTCGAGCGCCATCCGGCGGACCTGCACGGGGGTGAGCCGGCCGCCGCCGGCGAGCCGCTGCGCGAGCGAGCCGCCGGTCAGGTACTCCATCACCAGGAAGCCGCGCTCGACCGAGACGTCGTAGACCTCGACCAACGACGGATGGCGCAGCGTGCTCGCGAGCCGGGCCTCGCGCACGAACCGCTCGTAGGCCGCACCGCCGCGCGCGCCGGCGGCAAAGAACATCTTGATCGCGACGCTGCGCCCGGCGACCTCGTCGATCGCCAGGAACACCCGGCCCGAGGCGCCGGCGCCGAGCAGTCGATCGAGCCGGTAGCGATTGGCGATCACCTCGCGGTCGCGGCCGGCCTTGCGCTCGGTCGCCTGGTCGCGCCAGCCGCGCAGGTACTGGTCGAGGTCGGCGGGGACCTCGGCATCGAGCGCCCGGAGCTCGAGCAGCGCGTCGCGCGCGCCGTCGCGCAGCCCCATCGCGGCCAGCGTCGCGATCAGGTGGCGCTGGGCCTCGGGTCGGAGCGCGGGATCCTTGCGCGCGTCCTGGAGCAGCCGGGTGGCCTCGGGATAGGCGCCGCGCCGGGCCAGGATCCGGCCGAGCGCGAGCTGGATCGGGGCGCGCTCGGCCGTCGAGGCCAGGTCGAGCGCGCGCTCGAGCATGCGGCCGGCGTCGCGGTCGCGGCCCTGGGTCTCGAGCAGCCGCGCCGCGTCGAGCGCCCGGTGGGCCCGCCCGTACAGCTCGATCGCGCGCGCCGTGTCGCCGAGCCGCTCGGCCAGCGGCGCGGCCTCGGCGTGGCGGCGCAGCCGGGCGAGCAGCTCGAGCGCGGTCCGCGTGCCCTCGTCGGTCGCGGTCAGCGCGGCCGTCGCCTCGGCGATCGCCGCGGCATCGCCGAGCTCGTGGGCGTAGCGCAGCGCCCGGGCGAGGTCGCCGCCGGCCCGGGCGGCGTCGAGCGCGCCGCGGAAGTCCCACAGCCGCTCGTAGATCTCCGCAGCCCGCGCGTGCTGGCCGGCCTCGGCTGCCGCCCGGGCGGCCTCGGCGTGCCGGCCGGCTGCGATCAGCGCGTCGATGGAGGGCTCGTCGGAATTGCCTGCCACAGCGTACCGATGGTACCAGAGCATATATTCATGCACGTTCGCAGCGCCCATCGCTCCCTGCTCGTCGTTGGCTCGGTCGCGCTCGACGACATCGACGGGCCGTTCGGCCTCCATGCCGACCTGCTGGGCGGGTCGGCGTCGTTCATCGCCCGGGCCGCGGCGTACTTCACGCGCAACGTCGCGGTCGTCGGCGTGATCGGCGATGACTTCCCGCAGCGCCACGTCGACGAGCTGGTCGGGCTCGGCGTCGACTGCTCGGGGATCGAGCGCACCCCCGGCGAGACCTTCCACTGGGTCGGCCGCTACGCCCCGGACCTGGCGACCCGCGAGACCCTCGACACCCGGCTCGGCGTGTTCGCGAGCTTCCAGCCCAAGCTCAATGACAGCCACTGCGACGCTCAGCTCGTGCTGCTCGGCAACATCGACCCGTCGCTCCAGCTCGACGTGCTGCGCCAGGTCCGCGCGCCGAGCCTGGTCGCCGCCGACACGATGAACCTGTGGATCGACATCAAGCGCGACGAGCTGTGCCGCACCCTGGCCAAGGTCCACACCCTGATGATCAACGACGAGGAGGCTCGCCAGCTCGCCGGGGAGCACAACCTGCGGCGCGCCGCCGGCAAGATCCTCCAGATGGGCCCGAGCTCGCTGATCATCAAGCGCGGCGACGCCGGCGCGCTCTTGTTCCACGGCGGCGGCGCGTTCGCTGCGCCCGCGATGCCGCTGGCCGACGTCATGGATCCGACCGGCGCCGGCGACAGCTTCGCCGGTGGCCTGATGGGCTACCTCGCCTACGCCGGCGACCTGTCACCGTCGACGATCCGCACCGCGATGATCATGGGCAGCGTGATGGGCAGCTTTGCCGTCGAGAAGTTCTCGGTCGACGGCCTGCGCGGCCTGACCACCGCGCGGATCCAGCAGCGCTTCGACGAGCTCGCCGAGCTCGCGCACTTCGAGCGCGTGCGGCTGTAGGGAGCACGTGATCACGGGTTGATGGCAGACTCGTTGAACAACCGGATGGGGCCGCCGCCTACCATCATTCCCTCCGTGGCGTTGTCACACACGGAGGGGAAGCCCTGGCCGGGCGGGTGGAGCTTGTTGGGGCATGCTGCGGCGACGACCGATCCGTTGAACGCCCAGCGCGGGTGGCTGAGACAGAGCGCGCCGGTCTGGTCCCACGCCGCCTCGAAGCTCATGCCGGGCGGCGTCGTGCCCTGCGCCTGGATCGGTCCAGGCGGAGCCAGGTTATCCCACACATTGATCATCGTGCCGTCCACCGTGTGCGACACGCCATCGCCACAGTAGTCCGCGCGCGCGAGCCGCGTGCACGCCCAGTGCGTGATCTGCAGGTTGCCGAAGCCGGTCACCCAGGGACGGTAACCCCAGCGATAGCACTCCGCGATCGAGCTGGTGGTACAGGCCAGCGTGAACAGCGGGGCCGACGAATTCCGGTTGCCCCGGTCGTCCCAGACGTCGGCGAGCGGGATCGCGACGCGCTGGCCGTCGTGGTCGGCCGCACACGCCGGCTGCCAGGTCCCGGTATTATCGACGTTCTGTTCGAGCGTGTAGAGAAAGGTATTTCCGGTATGCGTCGGATCATACATCGGAGCCTCGGCGGCGATCGCGGTGATCCGGTACTCGATGACCGCGCTCTGTGGCGGGTGGACGTTGTTGTTCCGGGCTTCGGCGAACAGGTGCGTATTGACCAGCGCGGTGCCTCGCAGGGTGACCGCGCTCTGCACGCCGACCAGCTCGCCGTTCTCGAGCCGGAAGCTGGACAGCGCGGCACCGTTGCGGGTCGCTCCCGCGAACCGGAACCCGCTCATGGTCATACCTTGTACCAGGTTGCCCTGCAGCACGATGCCCTGTAGCCCGGCGCCCTGCATCTGCATCAGCGGTTCATCATCGATCTGGCGCGGAGGCTCGATCGAGCAAGCCGGCGCGGCGAGCGCAGCGATCCCGAGGACAATATATCTATTCATAAGACTGGTCATAAAACTGGTCATGGAACTCCCATCCTGTTCGACGTGACTGCTGGAACACGAACGCAAAGCGCGTCGCGGCTACCGTGGCGTGGCGCAGAGCCGCAACCCGAGGGTCACCGAGCGCTGGCTGACCTCACCGTCCTCGCGGTTCTGGCTCTGGGCGCTGAGCTCGCCCTGGTACCAGGAACCGCCACGAACGGCGGGGATGCCCGGCGTATGCACCGAGCGCATCAGCTCCCACACGTTGCCCGCCATGTCGTCGGCGCCGACCGGGCTGCGCGAGCCCGGGTGCGCGCCGACCTCGTCGGGACCGAACGCGAGCGGCTCGCGACCGTACGTGACGTCGATGTTCGCGTCGTCCGGTGCCAGCCTGGCGCCGGACGGAAACATCCGCGCGTCGGCGCCGCGGGCGGCGCGCTCCCACTCGTACTCGTCGCACAGCCGCGCACCGGGAACGCGCCCGGTGCGATCGAGCCAGGCGGCGAACGCATTGGCATCGTCGAACGACACCGCGGAGACCGGAAACCGCGTCCAGTCCTGCTCGGCGCGCCGGGTCCTGCGCGCATAGCGCAGCGGCTGGCCGGTCTCGGCGGTGTAGGTCTGCGTCGTCGGCTTCAGGCTGAGCCGCCAGCGCCGCGGGCCGATCTCGGTCAGCTCCACCGAGGACGTCAGCGTCGTCGACGACGGCACCGCGATCGATCGCGGCGTCCGGCGACGGCGCTCGTCGGGCGGGAGCTCGTCGAGGTACGCGATCCACTCGCCGAACGTCACCTCGTGCGCTCCGATGTAGTACGCGTCGGTCGAGACCTCGTGGAGCGGCACGGTGTTGAGCAGCTGGCGCGATGCCTCGGACGCATCGTCGCCGCCGAACAGGAATCGCCCCGCAGGTACGTAGAGCATTCCAGGCGGTGCCGTGTCGAGCGCCGGCAGTGCGACCCGGAGCGACAGGGTCTCGCCGCGCGCCCCGAGCACGGGTAGCCGCGCGGTCACATGCCCCGGCGCCTGGAACACCAGCACCGCGGACCCGGGCGGCAGCGTCACCACCGGCGGCATCACTTCGACCGGCGCACCCCGCGCGTCACCGCGCTCGAGCCACACCCGCGTCCCGGCGGGCGACACCGCGAGCTGGACGATCGCCTCGGCGTGGCGTTCGTCGCGGTCGCGATGATCACCATAGGTGCTGAGCCGCGAGGCCATCTCGTCGGCGAGGTCGCGGCGATGATCGCGCTCGGCCCGCAGCAGCCGCTGGAGCGCGAGGTCGGAGGCCCACGCGCGCGCCCCGGCGCGGCGCGGGTCGAGCAGCAGGATGCTGTCGAGGTGCTCCGACGCGGTGCGATACTGCTGCTCCTCGCGGACTCGCATCGCCTCGACCTCGGTCCACGCGGCCTCGCCCTCGCTCCAGCGGCCGGAGTCGAACAGGTCGAGCGCCCGCTTCCGGGCCACGTCGCGCTGCCGTGCGCTCGCCCGCGCGCTCGCCAGCGCGCTGTCGGCCGCCGCGACCTGGGCCTCCACGATCGACTCGAGCTCCTGCCGGGCGCGCGCACGGATCTCCGCGCCGACCACCACCGCGCCGATCACCAGCGCCGAGATCAGACCCGCCCCGAGCAATCGGCGGCGGCGGACGGCGCGGTCGGCGGCGGCGAGGAACGCGGCATCGCGGGCCGGCAGGACCGCGAGATCGAGCGCGCGGGTCTCGGCCAGCTGGCGCCGCCCCCACAGCAGCTCGCCGGCGCGGCCCATGCGCTCCCACGACGCGGCGGCATGCGCGACGCGCTCGCGAACGGCCTGGTTGGCCACGTCGCGCTGCAGCCAGTCCTGCAGCGTCGACCAGCTGGTCAGCAGCGCCTCGTGCGCGATCTCGTACCCGCCGTCTTGCGCATTGCTCGCAACCAGGACGCGGCCGCGGACCAGCGCCTCGAGCGCCGCGCGCTGCGCATCGGCCTCGGGGCCGTCGGTGAGCAACTCCGCCTCGGTGGCGCGGGTCCGCGTACCCTCGGTGGTCACCAGCCGCAGCAGGATGCGCCGCGCAGCCTCGCGCTCGCTCGGGGTCAGCCCGGCGAGGACGCGGTCGGCGTGGCGGGTCAGCGCGCCGGCGACGCCGCCCGTCGCCGCCAGCGACACCCCCCGGATGGTGCGGGAGCCGGGGTCGCGGACCTCCCAGAGCTCGGCGAGCGTGAACTGCAGCAGCGGCAGCCCGCCGGGCGCATGGCCGGTCTGCGCGACGAGCGTCTCGACGAGGGCTTCGGACTCGTACGCCACGCCGCGGGCCGCGGCCGGGCGGACGATCACCTCGCGAATGTGCTCGGCGTCGAGCGGCCGCAGGAAGTACAGCCCCCGCGCCAGCTCGTCGCCCAGACCCGGCAGCGTCGCGAGCCGCGACAGGAAGTCGGAGCGCGCGGTGGCCAGCACGCGCAGCCACGGTGAGCGCACCGCGAGCCCCGCGATCGCGGTCGCGATCACGGCCGCCTCTTCCGGCGGCGCGAGCGTCAACAGCTCCTCGAGCTGGTCGACGAGCAGCAGCAGGCGGCGCGGCGGCGCCGGGCTCGCGGCGGGCGGGCGCGCTTCCGCCACGATGCGCCGCCGGATCTCTCTCGCGACCGCATCGGGGCTGTCGCGCAACAGGTCCGCGAGCGCAGCCTCGTCGCTGCTGGTCCACGGTGCGAGCGCCGCCGCGAGCGCGCGCACCGGGTGTCGTCCGGGCACCACCTCGACGCACGACCAGCCGTCGTGGTTGGCCAGCCAGGGCAGGACGCCCGCCCGGCACAGCGACGACTTGCCGGTGCCGGAGTCGCCGCCGACCACGACCAGGGGTTCGGCGCGCACGCGCTCGGTCAGCTCGCGGATCTCGCTGCGGCGGCCGAAAAACAGCGGTGCGTGCTTCGCCTCGAACACCGCGAGTCCGCGGTACGGATTGTCATCGGCGTACACCCCGTTGCCCGACGGAGCCGCGCACTCCTCGAGCGCGACGATCAGCGCATCGGCGGACACCAGCCGATCCGCCGGATCGCGCGCGATCAGCTGACCCACGACGACCGCCAGCGCCGGGTCGACCTCGGGCGCCACGTCTGCGACACGCGGAATCTGCGCCTCCTGCACCGCGCTGCTCAGCACCAAGAGCCCCAGATCGCGGAAGGGCGCCTTGCCGGTGAGCAGCTCGTACACGACGATACCGAGCGAGTACAGATCGGATTGCCGGGTCGCGGGCTCACCGCGCCAGACCTCCGGCGCCATGTACAGCGGTGTTCCCACCATGTACTGCCCGGCTGCGTCGCGGAACGGGGCGTCGTCGTCTGTCGGGCTCGGCGCCGGCGCCGGCCCGGGCGTTTGCATCGCCGCGGCGGGCCGGGGATCGAACGAGCCGTCGTCGGTGATCGTGGCCAGGCCGAAGTCGAGCAGCTTGGCGCGACCCTCTCGCGTGAGCACCACGTTGGCAGGCTTGACGTCGCGATGGAGCACGCCGCGCCGGTGCGCCGCGGCGAGCCCACGCGCCACGTCGAGCGCGATGTCGAGCACCTGCCGCCACGGCATCGGCCGCTCGACCTGCTGGAGCGTCAGACCCTCGACGTACTCCGACACCAGGTACGGATGGCCCGCCAGATCGGCGACGCGATGCACCGCCACGACATTGGGGTGCTGGAGCCGCGCGATCGCACGCGCTTCCTCGATGACCCGCGCGCGCGGCTCCGGACTGTCCACCCCACGGACGAACTTCACGGCCACGTGTCGCTCGAGTAGCAGATCGTGTGCGAGGTAGACATCGCCGCTCGCGCCGCTGCCCAGCAGCCGCACGATGCGGAACTCGTCGAATTCTTCGGGCGGGCTCCAGTCGGAGCCCAGGAGGCGCACGACCCCGCTGCTGTTCAAGATCGTCATCGCCTCGCTCCCTGTGCGCGATCGCGCGAGGCGCCTTGATACATGCCGCGTGGAATTTTCGACGGGAGCGGTGAGCTGTGTGGTCGAAAAATTGCCAGGTCACTGTCAAATACTGGCAGGAACGCAACGGGCACGACTCTAACCGTAAGGCACTATCGCACCAGCGCAGCGTACTCCCGCACCATCCGCGGTGCCGCGCCTACAGATTCAGCTGCAGCGCCCACCTGCTCACGCCGCGGCTCACACGACCGCACCCGAGCCGGCGACGACCCAGATCCGGCCCCTGACTGAGCTCGTCACGAATACTGCCGCGCCGACTCGTTGTCAGGGCGTATGCAGATCGAGATACGTGATCATGACTCGAGACGGCAGCCTGGAACGCGCGGACCTTCAGGTGCGGCGGGCGTCGGCCGCGACCGGCACGAACATCGCCACGACACGCTCGGGGCGGACGATGCCCTCGGTGACCAGCGCGGCGCGCGCCTGGTCGACCAGCGCACGGCCCTCGTCGCCGCCGAGCAGCTCGCCGAGCCGCCAGCGCGCGGCGTCCGCGACCGTCGTGGTGTCGGCGGCGTCGAAGCCGAGCACCGCACTGCGATAGCCGGCCGCGGCAGCATCGAGATCGCCGCGCAGGACGGCGAGCTCGGCACGAGCGAGCAGCGCTACCGCGCGCGACAGCGGATCGCTGCCGAGACCGCGGCACGCGCGCTCGATCGCGGCGCGCAGCCGGCGGGGCGCGGGTGAACCGCCGGACAGCGCGCCCAGCCAGGCGGCGGTCCGGACCAGCGTGCCGGTCGCCTTGATCAGATAGATGCGGTACAGGAACGCGCGCCGGATCGGCGGCAATCGCTGATCGAGCACCTCGACCGCCTTCGCAGCGGCACCGGCGTAGAGCTCGGTCCACGCGCTCGACTGCAGGTGCTGCCAGTGCAGGGCCGTGACCTCGCGCCGGGACAGGTCGGTCTGGGCGCGCACGAGCACGTCGCGCGCGGTCGCCACCTGGTCATCCATCAAGCACACGATCGGCTGCAGCGCGGTGCGCAGCTCGGTGGCGGTGTAGAGGTCGCCGCGGCGGTCGGCCTCGTCGAGCGCACGAGTCAGGCGAGGCCGCAGCTGGTGGAAGTGACCGATGTGCATGAGGTCGAGCATCGCCATGTGGCTCACGGTTCCGATCTCCCACGCGGCTCCGACGCAGTGGTTGCGAAACATCTGCTCGGCGGCGTCGCTCCGCGCGAGCGAGTGACGCCACCGGCCGCACAGCAGCGCGACCGACGCCTCGACCATCATGAAGTAGGGCTCGACGAGCGGGTCGTCGACCTGCGCGGCCCACACCCGCGCCTGGTCGAGCACCGTCTGCGCGCGCGTCGCCGGCGGGCCCGCGAGCGCGTGGTGGACGGCGTCGAGCGTCATCCCGAACGCGATGTGTCGCGGCTCGCCTGCCGCGAGCGCAAGCCGGAGGTGACGCGTGTAGTACTCCGCTGCACGCACCGGGGACGCCCACATCGCGATTCCGATCGCGACGGACCAGCAGCACGCGAGGCGACGCCGATCTTCGTCGCTGCCCGGTCGCCGCGCCGGGCCGCGCCAGCGCCGCACCCGCAGCAGGGCGCGCTGGATCACCAGCGCGGCGACCGGCCAGCGCCGGCGGCTCATCGCCGGCAGCCCGACCTCGCCGAGGACGGCGTCGATCAGGCCGAGCCCCTCGTCGATGTGCCCCGAGCGCAGCAGCTGCTCGGCGGCGCGGCGGCGCAGCTCGAGCGCCTCGTCGCTGGCCACCAGAGCGGCGCCGGCGAGGTAGGCCAGGGCGGCCGGTGAACCGCGGCCGGCGTTGGCGAGCGCATCGCCGAGCCGGGTGCGCAGCGACACCTCGGCCGCCGGCGCATGCCCGGTCAGCGCGAGCACCCGCTCGTACAGCTCTGCCGCGCGATCGAAGGCGAGCGCGCGCGCGGCCAGGTCGCCGGCGCGCTCGGCCCAGCGCGCGGCGTCCACCGGACGCTCGGCGCCCTCGAGGTGATAGGCGAGCAGATCGGGGCGATCGACGCCGAAGCCGCGATTCTCGAGCGCGGTGGCCAGGCGGGTGTGGCCGTCGATCACGACCTCGCGGGCGAGCCGCGCAGTGACGGTCTCGCGGACGCGATCGTGGTAGGCCTCGATCAGGTCGGTGTCATGCGGCCCGTGGGTGCGCACCAGGCTCGCCGCGCGCAGCGCGGGCAGTGCATGCCACCACGAAGCGCCGTCGAGTGCGACCGCCTCGCCGATCACGGCCTGCGGCAGCGCACCGGCGATCGCGACCAGCGCGAGCACGCGCGCGTGATCCGCGGGCAGATCCCGGACGCGCAGCGCGATCGCGTCGTCGAGCCGCGGCGCAGCGCCGCCCTGATGCCAGTAGCGCGCCAGCTCGGCGATGTGCAGCGGGTGGCCGCCCGCCTCGCGCGCGATGGCGCTGGCCCCGGGGGCGCCGGCGAGCCGCCGTGCGAGCTCCTCGGCGTCGTCGGGGGCAAGCCCGGCGATGTCGATGCGCGTCCCCGTGGCCAGCCACCCTGCGGCCGGATCGAGCTCGCCATCGCGCGCCGCGGCGACCACCAGCACGCGCGGCGGCGCCGCGGCCACGATGTGCTGCAAGAGTGCCAGACCGTCGCCATCCGCCCACTGCAGGTCGTCGATCATCAGCACGAGTGGCGCGTGCTCCGCGAGCCGCGCGACGAGCTCGGCGAACGCGTCGAACACGCGGGTGCGCCGCTGCCGGGGATCGGGGACGGTCGGCGCGGCGCGTGCGGCGCCGGCCAGCTCGGCGACCTCGATCAGCGAGGGAAACACCGCCGGGAGCAGCCCGACGTCGCGCGATTCGAGCGCCGCGCCGCGGGCGGCGGGGTGATCGCGCAGGTACCCGGCCAGCGCCGCCGCGATCCCGTGCGCCGCCTTGTACGGCACCGCGACGCGCTCGTGGCAGCGCCCGACCAGCGCGATCGCGCCGCCGCCGCGCAGCTCGTCGGCGAACCGCGCGATCAGCGCCGATTTGCCAACACCCGAAGGCCCGCGCACCAGCACCGTTGCGGTCGCGCGCTGTGCCGCGAGCCACGCACCGCGCAGCGCGCCGAGCTCGCGATCGCGCCCGACAAACGGCATCACGAGCGCGCGCGGCAGCTCCGGCGCCCCGAGCCGGCGCAGGATCTCGTCATCGGATGGCCGCTGCACGGGATCGGGATCGAGCAGCGCCGCCGCCAGCGCGACGAGGTCGGCCGGGCCCGCCGCCGGCGGGGCGCCGCGGCGCTTGAGGGTGGCCAGCTCGCGCTGGTCCCCCGAGAACGGCAGATGGCCGGCCAGCGCCGCCCACAGCATCACGCCCACCGCGTACCAGTCGGCCGCCGCGCGAATGGCCGCCCCGGCGTGCTGCTCGGGCGCCATGTAGGGCAGCGTGCCGGCGCGACTGCTGTCGGCGCCGTCGCTCGCCAGCCCGAAGTCGAGCAGCACGACGCGGTCGGCGGTGCACAGCACGTTCGACGGCTTGACGTCCCGGTGGATCTTGCCGGCGGCGTGAAGGTGGCCAAGCCCGGACGCGAGCTGCGCGAGCGCGGCGCGGAGGCGAGCGAGATCGAGCTCCCCGCCGGGCCTGACGTGGCAGACAAAGTCCACCCCGTCGACCAGCTCCATCGAGAAGAACCAGCGACCATCGTCATCGAACAGCTCGCCGAGCGAGACCAGGTTGGGGTGCGCGAGATCGTGCAGCATCAGGAACTCGTCGCGCAGTCGATGCAGGGCATCGAGCGTCGCGGCCCGCAGCGTCTTGACCGCCACCTGGCAGGCGCGATGGTGATCGCGCGCCGCGTACACCACGCCCATGCCGCCACTCCCGAGCACTCGCTCGATCTCGTAACGATCGCCAGACAATTGCGTTCCGCGAGGCAGCGGCGGGGTGATCGGGCACGGTACCCCGTCGGTGACGCGCGCGGCCTCGCGTAAGAACGAATCATACGACAGATCGCCTGCAATCCCGCTTACGTCCTCGCTGACAATCCCAGGCATGTTGTGGCGATACTACGCTGTCACGCCGGCCGGAGCGTTATGCTCTGATCACATCGTGGCGACGGACGATGAGCAGGATCTTCGCGGCGCGTGGGACGACGGCGATCTCCGCGCGGTGGCGACGCTCGCGATCGAGCGTTACGGCGCGGAGATCTTCCGCGTGCTGGCGGTTCAGCTCCGTTCGAGGACCGACGCCGGCGACGCGTTCTCATTGTTTACCGAACACCTCTGGCGCGGCCTCCCTGGCTTCCAGTGGCGCTGTAGCTTGCGAGCGTGGGCACACCGCGTCGCGCGCAACGCGGCGGTCCGGTGGGCCACCGCCGGCGCCCGCAGTCCGGAGCGCAACCTGCCCATGGAGCAAGGTGGGATCTCCGAGCTCGCCGACCGCGTCCGGTCCTCGACCCTCGTCTATCTCCGCACCGAGGTGAAGTCGGAGATCCGCCGCCTGCGCGAGGCGCTGCCGCACGCTGACCAGATCCTGCTGATCTTGCGGGTCGACAGGAGGATGAGGTGGCGCGACATCGCCGCGGCGCTCGCCGAGCACGACCTCGATCCGGACGAGCTCAAGCGCGAGGCGGCGCGCCTGCGCCAGCGCTTCGTGCTCGTCACCGAGAAGCTGCGCAAGCTTGCTCGCGAGCGCGGCTTGCTCGATTGAACCCGGTAACGCCACCGCGCTGTCGCGGCGCCGCCATCGCACGGCCACCGGCCGCCGCGTTCGACCTGGGCGAACAATGTGTTCCTCGCTGAACCCGAGGACCATGACATTTACTGCTTCACACATCGTCAGTCGCCGCTCTTGTTCCTGTGAGCCGCACGACCGAGGGGAGCGCAACGAGCTCAGCGACGCGTGAAGCGCTACGGCGCGCCGTGCTCGCCTGGGACCAGGTCAGGACCGCGCAGCGATCCGGCGGTGAGCTGCTGTGGTCCGCGTGGCTCGCAGGGCGGTGGAGTCTGTTCGAAGCCTTCACCGCCGGTGGGGTGCGTTACATCGTGGCGATCAGGAATGCGGAGTCGATCGCCGCGCAACGCGCGCTCGGGCCGCGGGAGCGGATCGTGCTCGAGCACGCGCTCGCAGGCCGATCGGGCAAGTGGACCGCGTCCGAGCTGAAGCTGTCCGAGTCGGTCATCGCGCGCACACTCCGGCTGGCACTGGACAAGCTCCGCGCCCCCGACACCGCGACGCTCGCCGGCGTGCAGGTCCTCGCGTTCGAACCCCTCCACGGCGTGGGCGCCGAGCTCGATCTGGCCGTCGCGCGCGCCGCGCCGGCAGCGCCCTCGCTGGCGAACCTGAGCAACGCCGAGCGCAGCATCGTCACGGACCTGTTCGGCGGGAAACGCATCCCCGCGATCGCGCTCGAACGCGGCACCTCGCCGCGGACCGTGGCCCACCAGATCAGCAGTGTCTACCGCAAGCTCGGCGCGTCGTCCCGCCGAGAGCTCCTCGCGCTGCTGGCCTGACCGGCCTGCGCAAGAACAGCCCATGGATCGCAACACCGCGACGAGATCTGGCCTCACACCGATGAGCTCCTCGCCAACCACGCTCCTGGGTGTCGATCCCGGTAATGATGTGGCTCGCCGCGCAAAGCGAGCGTTGCAGCTGCCATAGACAGCCGCGCATTGTTGGCGGACTCGTTCCAGGCGCGAACGCGGCCTTCGGCTGGTGGTGGGCGGATCCGGTGGCCGCGATCGCGATGACCTACTTCCTTGTCACCGAAGGTCGCGAGGCGTGGCGCGGCGAAGACTGCTGCGACGGTGAATGTCACGGCTGAAGATGACTCCCACGACAGAGACCGCCAGCCCCGCCGAGCATCGGGCAAGCGCGTAGCCTCATTGCGTGGTCGGTTCCGCCCCGTGAGCCAGCCGCATCAGGCCGCCGCCGCAGGTGGTGATCGCGCTTGACTCTGGAATGGGTTCCAGGGCGCATGCTGGTCCACGCATACCGGTCCAGCGTCCGCTTCGCGTCGGCGAGCTCCCCCGGCTCAACAGCCTGAGCCCGGACACCCTTCGTCACTACGAACGCCTCGGGCTGCTGTCGGCGGCGAAGACCCCAGGGCGGTTCGCGAGTACGGTCGTGATGCCGTTCATCGCGTCCGCGTGATCCGGGCAGCGCTCGCCATCGGGGAGCGGCACGCGCTTGCCGGTCGCGGGTTCGACCCGGGTCATCTGCGCACGCGCCGGCAGCAGACCAGCGTGCGCCACGGCGCTCCGTCCGCGGCGTTGTCGAACGCAGCCCGGCGCTGCGCGCGCGATGCGGTGCCGTCGCCTTCGATGATTCGCGCAAGCAGCGCGGTTCGTGCGGCTTTGATATCCGACATGGCTATCCTTCAGGCGCCGCTACGCGGGCGAACATCTCGAGGATCCGGCCCCAGTCGCCTTCGGTGTCGAAGATGCGGCGCATCTCGTCGCGGCGCGCGCCGTAGCGATCGAGGCGCCGGTGCTCGAGCTCGACCCGCGTGCCGTCCTTGCCTTCGGAAATGAAGCGAAGCTCGATCTCGGTGCCGAGGTTCGGATCGTACTGCCAGTCGGCGGTGATGTCCCAGCTCAGCACCAGCCGCGTGTGCGGCTCCCATGACAGCACGCGCCCCCAATCGCATGTGCTTCCGTCTTCGCCGCGCTCGTACCACCGCCCCCCGACGCGAGGCTCGACCACCGCGTCCACCGCCTGCGCCTTTCCGATCTTGTAGTGCGCGAGTGGCCACCACGTGCCCATTTGCTCGGTGAATACCCGCCACGCGATTGCGGGAGGTGCCTTGACGCTCACGACCTTCCGCACGCTGTTGGGATCAGTACCTGCGGGCATCGACTGCTCCGTCATCATCGGGTCCTTTCTCTTGCTGCTTCACGTTCGGCCGCCGTCTTGAAGGCCGCGAGCGTTTCGTCCCAGAAACCATCGAGCCACTTGCGGACCTCATCGAGGCCGGTCGTGTCGACCGCGTAGAGTCGCCGCGTGCCCTCGGCACGGTCGGTGACGAGCCGCGCCTCCTTGAGCACCCTCAGGTGCTGCGACACGGCCGGACGGCTCACATCCATCCCCTTGGCGATTTCTCCTACCGACCGCGCGCCGGCACGCAGCCGCTTGAACACCGCCCGTCGGGTCGGGTCGCCCAGGGCGTCGAACGCTCGATCTGCGTAAGTCACCGCTTACGTAACCTGCCACTTACCAAGATGCGTGTCAACCCACGAACACGTGCCGCTCATGCATCGAGGAGTATTAGCGGCGGGCGTCGCGTGTCGGCGGTATCCCGAGCTCCTGGACAAGCTCGCGCCAGCTGGTGCGCTCGCGCGCATGACCGACGAGCGGTTGCAGCGCGAGCACGCGAGCCCTCAGCGGTTTGCGACCGGCGTGGCCTCTGGCCGAATGTACATCGACCATCGGGAGCGCGAGACGAACTACGGGACGCTCGATGCGCTCGATGCGCTCGGCACCGACAGCAGGCGTCGCCAGCCGCCGTGCTCGGACCAGCGCAGCACGTCATGCGAATCGAACGCGATGACCGTCCCGTATTGATCGACGCCGATCACGTGCCCATCCATCCCGAACGGCACGTCACCGAGGTCGGTGCTGCGCACGCCGCGCAGACGATACAGCTTCTGACCATAGACGGTGAACGCGGCCGTGCGATTGCCGACGATGTCGGTCGGATACACATCGTGGCGAAGCCCGCTCGCGATCTCGCCGGCAACCTTGCCGTGATGGTACGCGACGATCTTCTGGCTGGAGCCACAACCCCAGAATCGATCCAGCTCCTCGGAATAGGTCCATGCCGGCGCGCTCGGGTCGCGGGGGATCGCCGCATCGGCGAGCGTCCGCCCGCTGCGCAGGTCGGTCATGTAGTGATGCTTGACGTAGCTGTGAGGATCGATGTCGACCGCGTCCTCGGGCGCGGTGCTGAGGGTGTGCGTCGTCCACAGTCGGCCATCCGCGGACACCCGCATGGTCTCGGCGCGCGGCGGCTTCACGAACCGCCAGGTCGCGCCATCGTCGTCGGTGGCGCCGATCACCGGGTTCGCGTAACTGGCGATGGCGATCCAGGGACCCGCAGCGGAGATCATGAGCTCGAGCTCCTTGTTTCCGATCGCGAGCGCGCTCAGATCGTGCCACGCGAGCTTGCTGCCGCCGGCGCGAACCACGCCGAGCGCCTCATGATCGCGGACCACGGCGATGCGGTCTGCGCTCACCGCGACGCCATCGATCTGGCCGTTCACGGCGAGCCGCGCGAAGGTCTGGCCGCCATCCCAGCTCGCGAACAGCTCGCTGGAGGTCCACGCGGCGATCGCACAGCCGTCCGGATCGATCGCGGTACCGCGTATCGACCTCTCGCCCGCATCCGGATCACCGAGCGGCACGCCGAGCGTGGAGGGATCCGCGACGCACTTCGTGCCGATCACCGGCGGTTCCAGCGCCGGAGCGGCTGGTTCGGCCGGCGGCGCGGGCGGCGCGGGCAGCTCGACGACGACCTGCGGTGCCGGAATGTTCGGGGCCGGCATCGTGACGACGATCGGCGGCTGGACCACGACGTGCGTGGTCACTCGCGGGAGCAGCAGCAGGGCGCCCCCCGCGACCGCGATCGCAACCCCGACCAGCGCGCGGATCACGACGCGCATGCGATGATGAATGGCTACCTGACGCTCCAGCATCCCCCAGCACCCAGCAACCCGTGTGCCGGCGTAACCACCCGATCTCGCGGGAGGTGCGTCCAGCAGGACACAGGGAACGCGTACCTGACGCCCGGTGCGCCGGTCAGTCGGTCTGCGGCATCTGGTCGACGGCCTGCGCGCCTGACCACGCCCGGATCCAGCAGCGCTTCGACGGGCTCGCTCAGGATGATGGGGAGCGCGCGATCGAGATCGGGCTGCTCGCGAGCGGTCTGGAGGTCGACCCACGCAGCGCGATACCGCCCCGACGCGTTCAGGTGGTCCACGAGCCAGAACGCGCACGTGGTCTTGCCCGTCTGGCGGCCGGAATGAAGCGTGAAGTACTTGCGGTCGTCGATCAGCTCGAGCACGCGCCCGAGCCGTCGCTCCGGAGGCAGCATGTAGTGCTCGCCCGGCAGGCAAGGGCCGGCGGTGTTGAAGGACGGGCGCACGCTCAGTCGGTCTGCGGCATCTGGATGCCGGACGAGTCGACCTGGTTGGTCAGCTCCGGCTGGTTCATGTAGAACTCGGCGATCAGCTGATCGTCGAACTGGTCGGCGAACCGGCCGACGCCGGCGACCAGGGTCGCGAGCTCCTGGCCGTCGAGGCCCTTGAGCGGCCGGCCGGCGTGGAGCACGACCCAGCCGTCGCCCTGGATCGCGAACGATGCGATGCCGCCCATGTAGGCGTTGTGCTCGAGCAGCTTGCGATAGAACGCCAGCTCCTTGCCGCGCGGCACGGCGCGGAACAGCGGCGCGATCGCGACGACCGCGGAGCCCGAGATCCCGATGATCACGAACGCCGAGCCCCACTGCAGCCGCATCAGGTTGTCGTCGATGCGGACCGCCTTGTCGGCCAGCCCGCCGGCGGTCAACAGCTCCTCGAGGGCGGTCGCCATCATCGGCCTCCGTGGCTGCGGGGATGACCGGCCGCCGCGGCGGTCGGGTGGCCGACCCTGTGCTGTTCGAGTTGTGTCATCGAGCTCTCCTGGAGCCCTCCGGGGGGCGTATCACGTCGTACCATGCGATCCGTGACCCACAGTAGGCGTGAGCGCAGCATCTGGGCGTGGGGCTGGCGTGACAAGTTTCCCGATGCCGCGGCGCGCGCCGGGCTGGTCCAGCTGACCCGCGCGCTGCTGCCGGGGGCCGAGCCGGTGCCCCGGCCGCTGCCGGCCTCGCACGACGGCGAGCCGGAGGTCCCGCCGCCCGGCGTCGCCGTGCCCGATGCGCTCGCCGGCTTTGCCGCCCAGGCGCCGCGCGATCGCGCGATGTGCAGCCGCGGCCGCGCGTTCCCCGACCTCGTCGCCGGGTTCGCCGGCGACCACGCCGGCGCCCCCGATCTCGTCGCGCGGCCGCGCGATGCCGACGAGGTCGCGCGCGTGCTCGAGGTCTGCGGCGAGCGCGGCTGGGCCTGCGTGCCGTACGGCGGCGGCACGTCGGTGGTCGGCGGCGTCGACGCGCGGCTCGCCCGCGGTGACCGCGCCGCGGCGGTGGTGCTCGATCTCGCGGCGCTGTCCGGCGTGCGCGAGGTCGATCCGACCAGCCGGCTCGCGCGGATCGCCGCCGGCACGCCCGGCCCGGTGCTCGAGGACCAGCTCGCCGCCCATGGCCTGACCCTGCGCCACTTCCCGCAGTCGTTCGAGCACTCGACCCTCGGCGGCTGGCTGGCGACCCGCGCCGGCGGCCACTACGCCACCGGCGCGACCCACATCGACGATCTCACCCACGCGATCACGATGATCACGCCGCGCGGCGCGCTCGCGACCCACCGCCACCCCGGCTCCGGCGCCGGCCCCGAGCCGGTGCGTCTGGTGCTCGGCTCCGAAGGCGCGCTCGGCGTCATCACCGAGGCCTGGATGCGGGTCGTGCCCCGGCCGCAGTGGCGGGCGAGCGCCAGCGTCGCCTTCCGCGAGTTCTCCGCCGGCGTCGCCGCGGCGCGCGCGCTGGTCCAGTCCGGCCTGGCGCCGAGCAACGCGCGCCTGCTCGACGGCCAGGAGGCCCGCCTGCACCGCGTCCGGTTCGACGGCACCAGCGTGCTGCTGATCGGCTTCGAGTCAGCCGACCACCCGCTGGGGCCCTGGCTCGCCCGCGCGGTCGAGCTCGCGACCGATCACGGCGGCGAGGTCATCGCCGGTCCGACGGAGAGCAGCGACGCCTCGCGCACCGGCGCGGCCGGCGCGTGGCGCCAGGCGTTCCTCGATGCGCCCTACATGCAGTCGGCGCTGCTGTCGATCGGCGTGCTCAGCGACACCTTCGAGACCGCCTGCACCTGGACCCAGTTTCCCGAGCTCCACGCCAGGGTCACCGCCGCCGTGTCGCAAGCCCTGGCCGAGGAGTGCGGCGGCGGCATCGTGTCGTGCCGGTTCACCCACGTCTATCCCGACGGACCGGCGCCGTACTACACGTACCTGGGCGCGCTGCGCCTCGGCGGCGAGCTCGCGCAGTGGCGCGCGATCAAGGCGGCGGCCTCCGAGGCGCTGGCGGCCGCCGGCGGCACGATCACGCACCACCATGCGGTCGGCCGGATCCACCGGCCGTGGTACGACCGCGAGCGGCCGGCGGTGTTCGGGGATGCGCTGGCGGCGGTCAAGCGCGAGCTCGACCCGCACGGCATCCTCAACCCGGGCGTGCTCGTCGGTTAGCGGTCAGCAGGCGCAGCCGTTCGTCGGGCGGACGGCGGGGGCGACCTCGTCGACGGCCGGCGACGCCGACACGTCGGTGCGGGCTCAAATTTGCGTCGCCTCGGCCGATTCACGAGACGTGCATCGCCTTGTGATCGTCGCGGCCGTGCTCGCCGGCGGATGCGAGCAGCTGAAGTCACCGCAGCGGATCGGCGCGCTCGAGGAGCGCGTCGAGCAGCTGAGCGGCGAGGTCGCGACGCTGAAGGCCGGCTCGGCCGGGGGCGCGAAGCCTGGCGAACACACCGGCTCCGGGTCGGCGGCGGACGGCGCGGCCGGATCGGGGAGCGCGGGGAGCGCGGGGAGCGCGGGGAGCGCGGCGGAAGCGGCCGGCAGCGGAACCGCCGATGGATCGGGGAGCGCAGCGGCGGCGGGGGAGGGCAGCGGTAGCTCCGGCAGCGCGGG
>DASWRS010000520.1:0-18263 GCA_036403075.1 Kofleriaceae bacterium | reverse complement strand
CGGTCAGCCCGTCGGCGAGCCCCTCGGTCAGCCCGGCGGGCATCGGGACCAGCACCGCCTGGGGGCCCGCGGGGATCCAGTCGCGCGGATCGCGCGTCGGCCGCGGCGCCAGGCCGATCCAGCCGAGTGCCTGATCGCGGGCGATCACGACGCGCGGGCTCGCCGCCGGACCGCGGGCAGCCACGACGCGCGGGCTCGCCGCGCAGGCGGCGAGGGCGGACAGCACGAGCGCCGGTCGCACCGCCGCGCACGCGCCGTCGCGCAGCGAGCGCACGCGCCCTACTTGCCGTCGGTCGACCAGTGCGGCCGATCCGTGGGGTGCTTGTGGACGCCGTAGGACTCGCCGACGTCGTGCAGGTTGGTCGACGCCTCGCCGCCGCCGGTGCAGTCCAGCTTGTCCTTCTCGTCCTTCTTGGCGATCATCAGGCTTCCGCTCCAGCTGATCGTCCAGTCGATCGCCTTGCCCTCGGTGTGGCGGCTGGTCAGCGATGGAGCGTATTTGATCTCGTAGCTGGTCACCATGTCGCTGGCCCGGGCCTTGGACGTCGCCAGGTCGCCGTGGTCCCAGTTGATGTGGATCCCGGCTTCGGCGGACGCCTTGTTTGCGTCCGCCGGCGTCGTCAGGCCGTTGGCCACGTTGTACGCGTAGTGCATGAGGTGCGCGCGGTTGACCGGGCGGAACGTCGCGGCGATGCTGATGCTGAGCTTGTTCGCGGCGGTGGCCGCGGCGACCATGGCGTCGCGGAACGCCTGCACGCCGTCGCGGAACGTGGCGTCGGTGAGCTCGGCGATCGTGGTGCCCGTCGGGTACTTCGCGCACCACTCCGTGCCGCTGAGCACCCGTGTGTCGACCGGGGCCGGCGCCGGCGACGAGTCGTCGACGTAGGGCCCGCCGGGCTGGCGCTCGCCCGAGGCCGGCTCGACGTAGCTGACGTAGGCGACGTCGCCGCTCGACGGGGTACTCGCGGGGCCGGACGCTGGCGGCTCGGCGACGCCGCCGTCCTCCGGCGCGAGCTGATCACCGGCGTGGTCGCCGGCGATGTCCGGCAGGGTCTCGCCGGGAGCCAGGGCGGCCTCGGCCTCGCGCCTCGCCGCGGCGTGCTCGGTGTTGATCACCGTGCGCAGCCCGTTGATCGCCGTGCCGAGGTCCTCGCCGGCCTTGAAGATCGCCTTCTCGTCCTTGGAGTTGACCGCCTTGGTCCAGGCGTCGAGCTTCGAGGTCACGACCGCGGCCGCGTCGATCTGCTTGCTCTCGGTCAGCGCGGCGACGAGCTGGGTCGCCGCATCGAGCGCGGCGGTGTAGCTGGGGCGCGGCCTGGCCGTCGCCGCCTTCAGCACGGCGTTCGCCGAGGTCACGATCTGGCCGGCGCGCTCGTAGCGCCTGGTGATCGCCGCGCGATCGGTGTCCGGCACCGGCTTGCCGTCGGCGTCCTTGGCCTCGGCGTGCCCGAGGTCGTACTTCGCGGTCTGGATCGCCCCGGCGAGCCCCAGCGCGGCGTCGATCAGCGCGCCCGGATCGGTCGCGCGCTTGTCCCACGCCTTCTTGAGCCGATCGGCCTGCGAGATGATCTTGCTCGCGTCGTCGATCCGGCGATCTTCCTTGAGCTGGCCGGCGATCCCGAGCGCCGCCTCGGCGACGGCCGGGTAGTCGGGCGGGTTGGTCTGCATCGCGCGCTTGCCGGCGTTGACGAACCCGGTGATCTTCGACGCGCGCTCGAGCGCCTTGCCGGTTCCCGTGGTCTTGCCCGCCACGGCGACGGCGGTGTCGAACGCGCCGCCGATCGCCGCGATCGGATCGCCCTTCTGGATGCCCTGCACGACCTTCTCGCCGCCGGAGATCACCTTGGCCCACTTGTCGAGCCGGTCCGACCAGCGCTTCATGGTCTGGGCGAACTTGTCGGCGGTGGTGCTCGACGACGCCGCGAACACCGCGGCGCCCGCCGCCAGCGCGCCGAGCAGCGAGCCGGCGTTCTTGGCCTTGGCGGCCTGCATCGCGAGCTGCGCGGCGTCGGCGACCTTCTTCACCTTGGTCGCGACGTCGGCGATCTTGGCGAACGTGGTCGCCGCGCCGGCCGCGCCTCGCGCCGCCGCCATGAACGCACCGGCGCCGACCAGCGCGCCCGCGACGCCGATCACCGCGCCGAGCCAGTCACCGCTCTTGATCGCGGTCACCGTCTGGTACACCGCGAGCACGACCAGCGACGCGCCGGCGGTCAGCGGCGCGAGCACGGTGAGGATGATCGGCAGCGCGAGCTTGACCCAGCCCCACAGCTTGGACAGGAACCCGCCCTGCTTCTTGGCCTCGATGTCGGTTCCGCCGTCGGCATCGCACTTGACCGTGACCTCCCAGCTCTTGCCGAGCAGGCCACCCTTGATCTTGATCTTGACCTTGTGCTGCCCGGGGACGTGCGCGACCTTCATGATGTCGTCGAACAGCTGGGTCGCCTTGGCCTGGCCGGCCTTGTCGAGGTCGCCGCGGTCGATCCCGAGATCGACCAGGTACTGGATCTTCTGCGCCGGTGACAGCGCCGCCAGCTCCTCGGGCGTCATCCCGAGGATCTTGGTCTTGCGCTGCTCGGACTCCATCCGGCCCTCGATCAGGCCGTCGAGCTCGGCGTCCTTGAGCTTCTTGACCGCCTTGGGGTCGTAGCCCATCTCCTGCAGCGTCTGGCGCTTCTCGACCGAGCTCATCGCCTTGAGCTGCTCGAGCATGGTCGCGTGCTGCTCGGCCTCGAACTGATCGCGCCGCGCCGTCATCTCGGCCTTGTAGGCCGCGGACTCGGCCTCGGACTGCGCGATGCCCTCGCGGGCATCACTCTGCGCCGCGACGACCGCCGCCGAGACGTCCTCGCCGACCGCGCCGCCGCCGCCCGGCGCCGCCCCGGCGGCCCCGGCGGCCCCGGCGGCCCCGGCCTCCGGCGTCAGGCTCGCCGCTCCCTCGGCGCCGCCCTCGGGCGGCAGCTGCTGCCCGGCGCCGGAGATCTCCTGCTTGCCTGCTTCGGTGTCGCGCACCGGGACCTCGGGGCCGACGTCCTCGCCATCGTCGGGCTCGGCGCCGACCCGGTCGGCGGACAGCTCGCCGATCTGCTCGTCTCCCGCCTTGGCGCCGGCCTTGTCTCCGGCCTTGTCGCCGGCCTTCGCCGCGCCGTCGCTTCCGCCCGGCGGCGAACCGGCGTCCGCGGCCGGCTCCGCGGCGCCCGGCGCGTCGTCGAGGCTCTCATCCTTGGTCTTGCGCGCGATCGCCGCCGGCTGCGCCGCCACCGCGGCCGGCCGGCCGGCAGCATCGCGGACGCCGCCGCATCGGCGTTGCGCTCGGCGCCGTCGCCGGGCTGCGTCGTGGCCAGCTCGCCCTCGGGCGCGGCGGCCGGCTGCTGGGCCGTGTGCGCGACCTCGTGCGCGAGCAGCCGCATCCACGCGTGGTCGCCCGGCCGGTGCTCGCCCTTGCCGAACACGATGTTCTGCCCGGTCGCGAACGCCCGCGCGTCGACCCGCTCGGCCTGCGCGGCCGCGGCGTCACCGCCGTGCATGCGAACGCCCGAGAGATCGCGCCCGAGCGACTGCTCGAACTGCGCGCGCGGCGCGTCGGGCAGGCGCTCGCCGGCGCCGAGCTCCTCGACGAGCGAACGCTTGCCCGGGCCGGCCCCCGGCGCGACGGCGGACGCGGCCCCCGCCGCGCCGCCGCGCTGGCCGTCGTGGTGCTCGCGCGACCTCATCGACATGGCGCTGCACCCGGTCCGTCGTGGTCGTGCGCACGCCGGGGCCGGCGAGGATCCGCGTGATCGAGCAATGGCATGAGCACCCCTCCCGTGGGTGCACCTTCTACGGTGCGCGCGCCCTCGCCCTGCGCGTTCATCGCGCATTCCTTGCCACAGCGTGACGCACTTCGCGCCGTCGCCGCGATCGTGTAGCGATCCGCTGCGCCCGAGCGCCGACTGGTCAGGCCACCGACGCCGCGCGCGAGCAAGGCGGGGCGCCGCGATCCGGCCGCCGACTGGCGAGGCATCGATTCGGCCGAGCGCGGCGCGGCGGCGGAACCCGACGGCAGCGGCGGATAGCTAGCGCGCTGCGGCCGTATAGATCTCGCAGTCGTGGCCGAGCGCGACGTTGTGGCAGATCGGAAACAGCAGCGTGCTGCCGTCCTTGGTCCACTGCGGTGCGGTGGCGCGTCCGTCGGTGTTTGCGACGTGCTGGAGGTCGCTGCCGTCGGGCTTCATCGTGAAGATCTCGTAGCTCGAGTACCGGTTCGATGCGAAGGCGATCCGGCTGCCGTCCGGCGACCACGACGGCCAGCCATCGAATGCGGGATGGTTCGTGATGTTCTTCTGGTGGCTGCCGTCGATATCGGCGACGAACACCTCGGAGTTGAGCTCGCCGAGGATCCGGCGGAACGCGAACCGCTTCCCGTCGGGGGAGAACGCCGGATACGTGTTGACGCCGCCGGTGATGACCTTCGTCGCGCGCCGAGATGCAAGATCGAGGATGAAGATGTCCGATGCGTTCTTCGCCGGCGGCTTGAGATCGTCGTCGGTGCAGTAGGCGAGTTTCTTGCTATCAGGCGACCAGTTGGGGTGGATCACCTTCTGCGTCTTCGGCGTCAGCATCTCGACGTGCGTGCCGTCGGGGTCCATCGTCGCGATCACCTCGCCGCCGTCTGCCATCGCGACGTACGCGATCCTCGCACCGTCGGGTGACCACGCGGGGTCCTCGTGGTCGTAGGGGTCTCGCGTCAGCTGCACCGGCTTCGTTCCATCGAGGTTCGCCACGAACAGCTGCTCGACGCCGGCGACGACGACGATGTAGACCATCCGCTTGCCATCGGGCGACGGCGACGGCGAATCGGTGATCGAATGCGATAGCTGGTGCGCATAGCCGACGGGCGCGGCGAACGCGGCGTCAACGGCGACGAGCCACAGGGCGATGGCGAGGAAGGCAGCGCGCATGTCGTGATCGTACGCCGCGCAGGACTTGTCGCACGGCGTGTCGCAGCGCGCCTCACGCTGATTCGTGCGCCGCGTTGTCCCGGCATGCCGGGGAAGGATGTCGAGCTGATGCTCGACGTCGTTGACGATCAGCGAGATCCGGATCACGAAGGGTGCTTCCTCGTCCACTCCGCGAGCAGCGCCCGTTCGCGCTCGCCGGTGATGCCCCACTCGAAGTGGTGTTCTTCGGTAGCCAGGCCTTCGTCGCGCAGTCGCGATACGAGGTCGACACGCCGTGGGCTCGAGACCTTCTCGGTCGCATTCACGTGCGTGGTGTTCTGGCTCGGCGCCGCCGTCGGGATCGTGCGCCTCGAACGGCGATATCCGATCTCGCTCGGTTCGCTGCCGGTCCATGTCGTCGCGGCGGTCGTGCTTTCGGCGCTCGAAGTCGTGATCTGCGCGTTCGCCTTCTGGGCGATGTGGTCGAGGTCGCCTGGCCAGTTGCCGTCGACGAATCTGCCCAGGCTGTTCGCCGCCGACCTCCACACGAATCTGATCATGTACGTCGTCGTGCTCGGCCTCAGCCGCGTGTTCGAGCTCCGGCGTGTGGCGGAGGAGCGCGCGTTGCGTGCGGCACGCCTCGAGACCGAGCTCGCGCGCGCGAGGCTCGAAGCCCTCGAGACCCAGCTGCAGCCCCATTTCCTGTTCAACACGCTGAGCACGATCTCCGTGCTGATGCGGCACGACGTCGACGCCGCCGAGAGCACGCTGGTGTCCCTCGGCGAGCTCCTGCGGTCGGCTCTGAACAATGCGGGCAGGCACGAGGTCTCGCTCAGGGAAGAGCTCGAGCTGACGCAGTGCTATCTGTCGATCGAGCAGACCCGATTCCGGGATCGGCTGATCGTCGATGTCGATGACGAAACGCTCGAGGCGCGTGTCCCGACGCTCCTGCTGCAACCGCTCGTCGAGAACGCCATCCGCCATGGCATCGGTGCGCGTGCCGGCGCCGGCCGGGTCAGCCTGCGCGCGACGCGATCCGGCGCGCGCTTGACCGTCACCGTGTCCGACGATGGACCGGGTGTCGCTCGCGACCGCGACGACCCGACGCGGCGTCCGGTCGGTCTCGTCAACACGCGGGCGCGGCTCGCGGCCCTCTACGGCGGCGACCATTCGCTGCTGCTCGCCGCCACGCCCGGCAGGGGTTGCCGCGTCGATGTCGAGCTGCCGTTCCGCACCGCGGAGGTCGCACGATGACGGTGCCGGCGGTCCGCGTCCTCGTCCTCGTCGTCGACGACGAGCCTCTCGCGCGGCTCGGCCTCCGGCGCTGTCTCGCGACCGAGCCCGGCGTCATCATCGACGAATGCGGAAGCGGCGCGGACGCCGTGCGGTCGATCGTCGAGCTCGCACCCGACGTCGTGTTCCTCGACGTCCAGCTTCCCGACATCGAAGGCTTCGGCGTGATCGATGCCGTCGGGCCGGCACGCATGCCGCCCGTCGTGTTCGTGACGGCGCACGACCAATACGCCGTGCGTGCATTCGAGGCGGCCGCGGTCGACTACGTGCTCAAGCCATTCGCAAGGAGCGCGTCGTCGCCGCGTTCGCGCGCGCTCGTGATCGCGTCGCCGCCACAGGCGCCCGCTGTCTCGCGATCCGCGACATTGGCACGGTGCATCTGGTCGACATCGATCGCATCACGCGGATCGAAGCGGCCGACAACTACGTGATCGTGCACGCGGGCCGCGACAGCATCGTGTGGCGGCAGACGCTCGCCAGCGTGGCGGCGCAGCTCGCCGGCGCTCGGTTCGTGCGGATCCACCGCTCGACGATCGTCAACGCTCGTCGCATCCGCGAGGTCCAGACCACAGGTACCGGCGACTGTCGGGTCGTGCTCGACGACGGCACCTCGCTCACCGCGAGCCGGCGGTTTCGCGTCGATCTCGAGGCCGCGCTCCGTCTGTGACCTTCCCGTCCGCGGACACGTCGCTCGTCACCCCGGTTCAACCTCCGTCGCGATCGTGGCCGAGCTGCCGCCGGTGAATCTCTACGAGCCGTGGCCGAACGACCGCGCGCTGCAATGGGACGAGGCGGCGTTGGCGCCCGGGGCGACGCGGCAGCGGAAGTAAGGCGCACCGGCGCTACAGGCGCTGGAAGAACCAGTAGACGCCGGCGACGACGATCGCGGCGGCGAGTGCGCGGACGATCGGATGGTAGCGGCGGTGGCGCTGGAGATAGAGCAGCAGCGGCGCGGCGAGGACCACGATGGTGACCTGGCCGAGCTCGACGCCGAGGTTGTAGCCGAACAGGGCCGAGACCAGGTCCGCCGTGGACAGATCGAGCTGGTGGAGCGCGGTGGCGAAGCCGAAGCCGTGGATCAGGCCGAAGCACGAGGCGACCTTCCAGCGGTGGCCTTCGAAGCGGCCGACGAGCGCCTCGGCGGCGACAAAGGCGATCGAGAGGGCGATCAGCGGCTCGATCAGCTGGGCGGGCGGCCGGACGACGTGGAGCGCCGAGAGCGCCAGGGTGATCGAGTGGCCCAGGGTGAAGCCGCTGACGATACCGAGGATGCGGGTCAGGGTGCCGCCGGCGAGCATCAGGGCGAGCAGGAACAGGATGTGATCGATGCCGTCGGGGAGCTTCCAGCCGCTCGGGCCGTGCCACTGGCCGGGCGCGGCGCCGATGTGCTCGATGCCGGTCCACACGAACGTGGAGAAGCCGGTCGTGTCGTCGGACGCGGCGAGCTCGAGCGATGGCCGGGCGCGGTCGACGATCGCGACGCGGCTGTCGCCGGCGAGCCGCGCCTTGACCAGGACCTGGAAGGTCGGCGAGACGCGGGCCTCGCGGAGCAGCGGGAAGTCCCAGCGGATCGCGCGCACGGCGGCCGGGCACGCGGCGTCGCCGGTGACGGTCACGGTCGTGTCGTGCAGCGCCGCGGACGCGGTGGTCCAGCGGCAGGGGCCGGCCGGGGTGACAATCGGCGCGGCGCGGAACGTGGCGTCGGCGATCGCGGCCGCGCGGCGCGCGACGGCGGCGGCGTCCAGCGCGGCTGGCTCGGCGCCGATGAGCCGGGCGGCGGCGTTGACGTGGAGGTCGAGCACGACGGACACGGCGTCGCGCTCGGCGGTGATCCGCAGGTAGCCGAGGTCGAGCGGGTGGGCGGCGACGGGCCGAGCGCCGGCGAGCACAACGGCGAGCGCGGCGGCGGTCGCCACGGCGAAGCGGGTCAGCGCGGCAGCGGCGGCGGGCCGCCTGGGTATCGCGGCAGCGGCGGCGGGGCGCCTGGGTATCGCGGCAGCGGCGGCGGGGCGGCGGGTCATCGCGGCAGTCGCGCCGGCGATGCGGCGGGCCAGCGATGCGGCGGGCCGCCTGGGTATCGCGGCAGCGGCGGCGGGGCGCCTGGGTATCGCGGCAGCGGCGGCGGGGCGGCGGGTCATCGCGGGCGCCCCAGGCCGAGGGTGCGCCAGCCCGAGGCGCCCGGATCGAGCCGGTCGGCGAGCCGGGTGTAGAGCGCGGCGGCGGCGGTGTCGCCGCGTTGCGCGGCGAGCTGGGAGGCGAGCTCGTAGAGCTGGGCCTCATGGGTGCCGGCCGCGAGGGCGGCCTGGACCTGGCGGCTGGCGTCGTCGCGCGCGCCGGAGCGCGCGAGCGCGCGGGCGAGCTGGAACCGGGCCTCGAAGCTTCCGCGCCGTGCCACCTCCTCGCGGGCGAGGGCGATCGCCTCGGGCAGCGCGGAGGCCTGGCCGCGATCGATGAGGACCTCGGCGAGATCGAGGCGGTGGCCGAGGCCGCCCGTGCCGAGCTCGCCGCGCACGATGGCCTCGACCTGGCCGCGCAGCGCGTCGGCGGTGGCGGCGTCGCCAGCGAGCTCCTCGGCGCGCGCCTGGTCGATCAGGTAGCGGACCTGGCGCGAGCCGGCGAACGCTTGCTCGAACAGCCGGGCGGCGTCGCGGGGGTGGCCGGTGCGCAGGGCGAGCTCGCCGCGCAGCGCGGTTGCGAGCGCGAATTCGGGCGCGATGCGCAGCGCCTCGTCGAGCGCGCGGGCGGCGCCGGCGAGCTCGCCGCGGCGGAGCAGGAACCGGCCCCACAAGGCGCGCAGCCGCGCGGCGCCGGCGAGGTCGCCGGGTTCCTCGACGCGGGCGGCGCCGGCAAACTCGAGCGCGGCCTCGGGGTCGCGGCCCTGGGCCTGGAGGACGAGGGCGCGCATGAAGTGGCCGGCCGAGTCGGGCTTGATCGCGAGCGCGGCATCGGCGGCTTCGCCGGCCTCGGCGAGCTCGCCGAGCGCGAGGTGGGCCGTGGCGAGGATGATCTGCGCGCCCGCGGATCGCGCCTTGGGGCGGTGCGCGAGCTCGATCGCCGCGCGGAACTCGTGGCGCACGTCGGCGAGCTTGGCGAGGGTCAGGACCGCCGGGTTGGGGGTCTCCAGCAGCTCGAGCGAGCGCCGCGCCCGGACCTCGGCGGTCTGGTAGTCCGCGGTGTCGCCGCCCTGCTGCGCCCGGCGGAAGTAGAGGTCGGCGAGCTCGGCGTAGTCGAACGGCGACGCCAGGGTCTGGACCCGGGCCTCGAGCGCGGCGATCGCGTCGCCCGCGGCGGCGGCGTCGTCGGTCGCCGGCCGGATCGCGTGGCGGTAGCGCAGCGTGGCGGCGTCGGGCGCGAGCTCGGCGAGCTCTGCGTGCGCGGGATCGGCCGCGCGGTGGTGCAGGCGGACCAGCGCGACGGCGCCAACGGCGATCGCGCCGATCAAGATCCCCGCGGCACCGGTGCACACGGCACGCCTCCCGTCGCTCGCGTTGGTGAACATCATCAGATCGCTCCAGCCCACGATCCTCGGGGCACACGCTGGTACGCGCGACCGGCCGCGGCGGATCATCTGTGATCGGAATGATCGCGGCGGCGACCTCGCGTCGCCTCGCCTCGCGATCGCAGCGCGCGACCCGCGGGCGGATCCGCTCGCGACGTGGCCGTCGATCAGGCCGGTTACGTGGCGCGCGTACCGCGGTGCGCCTGGGCGCGCGGTTGCGTCGGGTCCGGCTCACGCTCCCGAGGGCTGCCAGGCTCGCACCCAGCTGCCTCCGACGTTCATCGCTCGAGACGATCCGGTCGATCCGGATCGCGCAGCGCCTCGTACATCGCGGCGGGAGATGCGACGCGCGGACTTCCGCGGGCGGTTTCGTGTTGCCCGGTCTTAACTGCACAAGGAGAAACGATGAAGAGGATAGTTCCAGGATCAATAACCGTGCTGACGGTGATCGCGGTGGTCGCGCTCGCCGGACACATCGGCTACGCGTCGGATCACGATGACGGCGAGACCGACCTCAAGGCGCGTGCGCTGAACCTCAGCGATCACTTCGCCTTCAAGTCGCCCGGCGACCCGACCAAGCTGTCGCTGATCATGTACTTCAACCCGCGCTCGCTGCCGGGCAAGCAGTACACGCTCAGCACCAAGGCGCGCTACGAGCTCCACGTCAGCAAGGTCGCGACCCGGGCCACGGCGCCGACCACCAAGGACGACTTCGTGTTCCGGTTCGAGGCCGGAGAGCCCAACGCCGGCGGCGTCCAGGCGATCACGCTGACCGTGCTCAAGGACGGCAGCCCGGTTGGCACGCACACCGGCGCGACCACGGCGATCGGCGCGTCCAAGGCCGGCACGATCACGACCAACACCGGCACGGTCGGCGGGATCGACGTCAAGTACTTCATCGGGCCGCGCGCCGACTCGTTCGACTTCGACGTCGTCCGGTTCTTCCAGGTCCGCGCGTTCCTCGCCGACCGGTTCTTCGGCGGTCCGGGCGGCATCGGCAACGCCAATGCCAGCCTCGGCCCCAACTGCCGCGGCGACAAGTTCCTGGCGCTGGGCCCGGCCGGCGAGGCCGGCGGCGTGGCCGACAACGACGTCATCAACCTGTTCAACCCCCCGAGCTGCGCACCCGACTTCACCAAGAACCTCAACGTGACCGCGATCGTGCTGAACGTCCCGATCGCTCAGCTCGGCGGCACGATCTTCGACACCTGGTCCACGATCTCGGTGGCGGAGTAAAGGACTGACCATGATCCGACGTACACACATGTTTCGCGGCGCCGCGGCGCTCGCGCTGATCGTCGCCACTGCGAGCTGCAACGACGACTCGGCCAAGCCCGGCCCCGACGCGGGTCCGATCGAGCCGCCGCCGGCGGCATTCCACCAGGTCGAGCACCTCGCGCGGCCCGGGATCAACGAGGCGCTGCTGATCTCCGAGGCGTTCAACGCCGGCTACAACGCGACGGCGCCGAGCTTCGCCGGCGTGCCGGCCGACACGTTGAATGCCGTGGTCGACCAGGCCAAGATGGTGCTCAAGGCGCTCTACCTCGGAGGCTGCCTGATCAACGGCGTGGCCGGCGTCACCGCGGACACCGGCGTCAAGCCGGCCGCGATCAAGTGCCACGCGGTCGGCGCGGCGATCTGGATGGCCGACGGCGTCACGCTGACGCCCGAGTCCAAGGCCGCCGCCGGGGCCTACGCCGACAAGGTGTTCGCACAGTTCGTCCCGGACGTGCTGCGCGTCGACACCGGCGTGACCAGCAACTACCTGACGCCGTGCGGCGACCTCAATTCCAAGCCGCTGTTGTGCGGCGGCCGGTTCCTCAGCGACGACGTCATCGACGTCACGTACAACTACCTGCTCAACGGCGCCGCCAACTACCTGAACCCGGGAGACGGCGGCGCGCTGGATCAGCAGATCATCGCGCTGACCAGCGACGGCGTGGCGTTCTCGAAGGACCCGGCCAAGAACGTCGACAGCCTGTCGAAGCCCGACGCGAACAACCCGTCGCAGGGCCACCCCGACGTGTCGCCGACGTTCCCGTACTCCGCGGCGCCGTTCTGAGCGGGCCCAGCGGGTGCCGGGCGCGGTAGGCTGGCCGCAATGCCGCCTGTCGACTTCTGGTGCGAGCTCGCCAGCCCGTACACCTACCTCGCCGCGATGCGGATCGACGGCCTCGCCCGGGCGGCCGGCGTCGCCGTGCGCTGGCAGCCGTTCCTGCTCGGCCCGATCTTCGCCGCGTCCGGGTGGTCGACCTCGCCGTTCGAGATCTACCCCGACAAGGGCCGCTACCTGTGGCGCGACGTCGCGCGCGAGGCCGACGCGCTCGGCATCACGCTGCGGCGGCCGTCGCGGTTCCCGCGCAGCAGCGTGGCGGCGGCCCGGGTCGCGCTGCTCGGCGTGACCCGCGGCTGGGGCCCGGCGTTCGCGCGGGCGGCGCTCGCCGCCAACTTCGCCGAGGATCGCGAGATCGCCGCGCCCGAGGTGATCGACGACCTGCTCGCCGGCCTGGGGCTCGATGGCCCGGCGGTGCGCGCCGAGGCCGACAGCCCGGCGCACCGGCCCGCGCTGCGCGCCGCCACCGAGCGCGCCGTGGCGCTGCACATCTTCGGCGCGCCGAGCTTCGTGGTCGGCGACGAGCTGTTCTGGGGCAACGACCGGCTCGAGCGCGCGCTGGCCTGGGCCGCCGGCGCAGCTGCCGGTGCAGCAGCCGGTGAAGCAGGCTGATGCCGCGCGGTGCCGCAGCCAGCCGGGGCGCGCCCGTGGTATGTCGCGGGTGGATGACGCGAACGCTGGTACTGGTTCGCCACGGGGAGACCGCGTGGAACCGCGAGGGTCGGTTCCAGGGCCACACCGACACCTCGCTGAGCGACATCGGCCGGTCGCAGGCCCGCGCGCTCCGGGCCCGGCTCGAGGCCGCTCACCCGCACCTGTTCGACGACGCGCACACCGCGATCCTGACCTCCGACCTGCGCCGCGCGCACGAGACCGCCGAGATCGCGTTCGGCGGCGGCGGCCGCATCCTGCACGTCCGGCGCGAGCTCCGCGAGTTCTGCTACGGCGTGCTCGAGGGCCTGACGCGGCGCGAGATCGACGAGCGGTTCCCCGGGGTGATGGCGGCGTGGCTCGAGGGGGATCGCGGGTTCGCGGTCGACGGCGGCGAGAGCCGGGCCGAGGTCCACGCCCGGGTGCACGCGGCGGTCCGCAGCTTCCTCGCCGAGGCGACGCAGCGCCACGTGGTGATCGTCGCGCACGGCGGCGTGCTGCGCCAGCTCCTGACGCCGTGCTTCGAGGCCACCGGCGAGCCGCGCGGCCTGAGCTTCGGCAACACCTCGACCCACGTGATCCACGTCGATGTTCCGCGCGCGTGGTCGTACCTGGGGCAGCTGTGAGGCTGCTGCACCCGCAGGTCGCGCCGTGGCTGGTCCGCGGCGACGATGGCTGCCGGGTGACGCTGGTGTGCGATGGCGCGCCCGACCTGGTGTACCTGCGTGCCGAGCCGGACAACGAGGAGCGGTTGATCGCGATGCCGCGGGTCGGCGAGGTCAACGGCCGGGCGCGGTACGAGGCTGTGCTGCCGTGGGACGGCGCCAACCCGACCATGCCCTATGCGTTCAAGGTGCTCCACGGCGGCGCGCAGACCTGGCTCGCCGCCGACGGCGTGCACCCGCACCCGCCGCCGCGCGAGCTGCACTTCCGGGTGTGCCGCGGCGATGCGCCGCCGGCCTGGGTCGCCGATCAGATCGTCTACCAGATCTTCCCCGACCGGTTCTGCCAGGGAGATCCGGCGATCGCGGTCCGGACCGACGAGTACGTCTACGGCACCGGGCGGATGCGCGTGGTCCGCGAGCCGTGGGGCGCGCCGATCGATCCGGCGGTCGCCGCGACCGCGTTCTACGGCGGCGACCTGATCGGCATCCGCGACCGGCTCGACTACCTCGCCGGCGAGCTCGGCGTCACCACGCTGTACCTGAACCCGATCTTCACGTCGGGCAGTAATCACAAGTACGACACCGAGGACTACGATCACGTCGATCCGCACCTCGGCGGCAACGCCGCGCTGGCCGAGCTGTGCGCCGCGCTGCACGACCGCGGCATGCGCGTGGTGCTCGACGCCGTGGTCAACCACACCGGGGCCAACCACCCGTGGTTCGATCGCTTCGGACGCCACGGCGGCCGCGGCGCGTATCACTCGGCCGCGTCGCCGTGGCGCGCGTGGTACGTGTTCGGCGAGCACGACTACGCGAGCTGGAAGGGCCACGCGTCGCTGCCGGTCCTGAACTTTGCCGAGCCCGCGGTGCGCGCGGCGATCTACGGCGATCGCGACGCGGTGCTGCGGCGCTGGCTGCGGCCGCCGTACGCGATCGACGGCTGGCGGTTCGACGTCGTCCACATGCTGGGCGAGGGCCCCGGCGCGCTCCACAACGCGCACCACGTCCAGCAGATGCGCCGCGCGGTCCGCGGCGACAACCCCGAGGCCTACATCCTGGGCGAGCACTTCGGCGAGGCCACGCGCTGGCTGCAGGGCGAGCAGGAGGACGGGGCGATGAACTACTACGGCTTCGCGCACCCGGTGCGGGCCTGGCTCGCCGGCCAGGACCTCGGCGGCGAGCCGGCGCGGCTGTCGACCGCCGAGCTCGAGCGCTGGTGGACCGCGGCGCGCGCCCGCGTGCCCTACGAAAACCAGCTCGCGCAGCTCAACCTGCTCGACAGCCACGACACCACGCGGCTGTTGACCGCGGTCGGCGGCGACGCGGCGCGGATGCAGCTCGCGGTGACGCTGCTGCTCACGTACCCCGGCGTGCCGAGCATCTACTACGGGGACGAGATCGGCCTCGAGGGCGGCCGCGATCCGGACTGCCGGCGCTGCTTCGACTGGGACCGCGCGCACTGGAACACCGCGCTCCACGCGCACTACCGACGGCTGATCGCGTGGCGCAAGGCGCGGCCGGAGCTGCGTCGCGGTGCGTACCAGACCCTGGCGGTCGGCGAGGACGCGCTGGCGTTCGCGCGCTACACCGAGCGCTCGGTGACCGTGGTCGCGGTCAACCGCGGCGGTGATGCCGCCGTGCTGGCGCTGGCGCCGGCGGATCTGCCGGTCGAGGTCGCGCGCTGGCACGGCCCGGACGGCGAGGCGGTGAGCCCGGATCGAATCGCGCTCGCGCCTGGCGGCTGGGCGATCTGGTTCGGCGACGCCGCCTCGGCGGTGTGACTCGGGCGCACGATGCCGACGCTGTCCGGGGATCGGACAGATCGTGCGGTGGGGAGTGGTTGCGGGCCGAGCGGGTCGCGCGAATGTGGTAAGGGGTGGGGACGGGACGAGAGGGAGCCCGCGGAACATGACGAAGGGGTCTGACATGGCACGCCGGCACACGTTCATCGACGTCGACGAGAACCGCCTGGAGCTGTGGCTCAAGCAGGATCGCGTGCAGCTCGTCGTGATCGACAGCCGGCCCGAGCTCGAGGCCGCCGAGCTCCGTCGGTTCGCGTCGGTGGTGTTCGCGGAGTACGTCGGCCACGAGCTCGTCGCGCGGCTCGCGGTGGCCCGGGCGCGGCTGTGCGAGGTCCGCGATCGCGCCGCCGATCGGGCGCTCGGCGACGAGCTGACTGCGACGCTCGACGGCGCGCTGCGCGCGATCGAGGACGTGGTGGCCGCCGTGGCGGTGCCGGCCGCGCTGCCGGAGCCCGAGCTGGTGCCACAGGACGATGCCGATGCCGAGGCCGATGCCGAGGACCCCGGCGATGCCGAGGCCGGGGCTGTCCCGCCCGCGGTCGCCGCGGGCCCACGCGTGCTGACTGGACGCCAGCCGTATCCGCTGCTCGGCCGCCGCAAGGCGACGCGCGGCACGCCGGCGCGCGAGCCCGGCGCACCCGGCTGGCGCCCGGCGGCCTGATCGGGGCTGATCGGCGGCTACATCTTCTTCTTGTCGCCCGCGGTGATCTTGACCAACGCCTCGGGCCGGATGTGCCGCTTGATCGCGGCGTTGACCTGGTCGGCGGTGAGCGCCGCGATCGCCGCCTGCTGCCTGGCCCAGAACTCGAGCTTGCGGTCGAGGTAGAGCGACTTCTGCAACAGGTCGAGCACGAAGCCGTCGCTCGACAGGTTGCGATCGAAGCTCTGCTGCAGGCCCTGCTTGGCGTTGGCGAGCTCGGCGGCGGTGATCCCGGTCGAGACCAGCCGGGTGATCTCGTCGAGCATCGCGGCCATGCCCTTCCTGGCGTTCTCGGGGTTGAGCGCGCCGATCGCGGCGAACGCGCCCGCCGCATCGAGCGGATCGAGCTCGAGCACCGAGAACGCGAAGTACGACAGGCCGTCCTTCTCGCGCAGCCGGCCAACCAGCCGCGACACGAAGCCGCCGCCGCCGAGCGTGTAGTCGGCCGCGGCCATCGCCGGCGCGTCGGGATCATCGTCCTTGATGTCGATCGCGTGCACCGCGGCGATCAGCGAGTTGGCCTTGTCGGGGAAGTCGAGCACCTGCTCGCCGCCGACCGTCGCGGTGTAGCGGTGGACGATCCGCTTCCACGGCCGTGGCGATTTCCAGCCGCCCCAGGTCCGCTCGATCCACGGCTTGACCGCCGCGGTGTCGACATCGCCGACGATCGTCAGGGTGGCGTTGCTGGTCCCGAGCATCGCGGCGAGCTTCTTGAGGTCGGCGAGCCGGAGCGCCTTGAGCCCGGCGATCGCCTCCTCGGTGGTGGGCACGTACAGCGGGTGGTCGGGCGGGTAGGGCGCCAGCGCGCGCGACGCGGCGACGGTGGCCTGGGCCTGGGGATCCGACTTCTGGTCGTCGAGCGAGGTCAGGTTCTCCTTGATCACGATGTCGAACTGGTCCTGCGGGAACGCGGGCTCGCGCAGCACCTCGTCGACCAGCGCCAGCACCGGGCCGAGGTTGTCGCGCGTGGTCTGGACGTTGACGTCGAGCGCGCCGGGCCGCGACGTGAAGCCGACCTGGGCCTCGAGCGTGTCCCACTGGTCCTTGAGCTGCTGGAACGTGTGGCGCCGCGTGCCGCGCGCGATCAGCTCGCCGAGCATCGCGGCCGCGACCCGGCGGCCGGTGAAGTCGGCCTTGGTGCCGAACCGCAGCGTGACCTGGGCGCGGACGACGTGGCCGCGGGTCTGCTTGGCGAGGATCGCGAGCCGCGCGCCCGAGGCCAGCGTGGCGCGCGCGGTCCGCTTCTCGATGTTGTCGAGCGTGGCCTCGAACTTCTCGCCCTCGGCCTCGGGCGGCGCGCCCTTGTACCCCGCGACGAGCTTGGCGACGTCCGGGGTGTCGCGCGGCGGCGCGCGCTCAGGCGCCTTGGTCGGCACGAACAGGCCGAGCGTGCGGTTGGACGCCACCAGGTAGGCCGCGGCGGCCTTCTGCAGGTCGGCGGCGGTCAGCTGGGCGACGCGGTCGCGGTGGAGGAACAGCAGGCGCCAGTCGCCGGCGGCGACGTACTCCGACAGTCGGACGGCGAGCTGCGAGCTGTTGGCGAACGACAGCTTGAACTGCTTCTTCGACCTGGCCTTGAACCGCTCGACCTCGGCGTCGATGATCTTCGACCGCGCGAGGCCCTCGACGACCGAGATCATCCGATCGCGCACCGCCTCGATCGGCTTGCCGGCGGGCAGCGTCGCCGACAGCTCGATCAGCCCCGGATCGTGGAGCGGCAGGGTGCTCGCGGTCACCGACGTCGCGAGCCCGGACTTGACCAGCGCGACGTAGAGCCGGCCCGACGGCTCGTCGGTCAAGACCCGGGCGACGGCCTCGACCGCGGCGAAGTCGGCCTCGGCGGCGGCCGAGACATGATAGGCCAGGCCGACGACCTGGGTGTCGCCGTTGCGGCGCAGCGTCACGTTGCGCTCGCCGTCCTGCACCGGCTCGGTGGTGTAGGTCGGCTCGATCGGCGCGGACGGGTTGGTCAGCGGGCCGAAGTGGGTCGCGATCAGCCCGAGCGCGGCGCTGGGCTCGAACTTGCCGGCGACGATCAGGATCGCATTGTCGGGCCGGTAATACTTCTTGTAGAACCGCTTGAGCGAGGTCGCGGGGACCTTCTCGATGTCGGCGCGGGAGCCGATCGTCGACTTGCCGTAGTTGTGCCAGAGATAGGCCGTCGACCACATCCGCTCGGACAGGATCTCGCTCGGATCGTTCTCGCCGATCTCGAACTCGTTGCGCACCACCGAGAACTCCTTGTCGAGGTCGGCCTGCGCGATGTTGGCGTTGACCATGCGGTCGGCCTCGAGCTCGAGCGCCCAGGCGAGGTTGTCGCCCTTGACCGGCAGGGTCTCGAAGTAGTTGGTGCGGTCGTACCAGGTCGATGCGTTGTTGTCCGCGCCGCGTTGCTCGAGCTCCTCCCAGACCCGCGGGTGCTTCGGCGAGCCCTTGAACAGCATGTGCTCGAGCAGGTGGGCCATGCCGGTCTCGCCGTAGCCCTCCATGCGCGAGCCGACCAGGTAGGTCACGTTGACCGTGAAGGTCTCCTTGGTGGAATCGGGGAACAGCAGCACGCGCAGGCCGTTGCCGAGCGCGTACTCCGAGATGCCCTCGACGCTGGTGACCAGGCGGGGCGC
>DASWRS010000519.1:0-6617 GCA_036403075.1 Kofleriaceae bacterium | reverse complement strand
GCGACGCTCGATGCGGCGGAAGCGTTCGATCTGTTGCGAGCCGAACAGCTCAAGGTCTATCTCAGCCACGGCTTTGCCACCCTGTACGAGTACATGGAGCGCGTGCTCGGCTATGCGCCGCATGCGGCGCGCGAGCGGATGCGCGTGGCGCGCAGTCTGGCGACGCTGCCCGAGATCGCGGCGGCGCTGGCGCGCGGCGAGCTGACATTCTCGGCCGTGCGCGAGCTGACGAGGGTCGCGACTGCCGAGACCGAGGCCGAGTGGTTGACGGCGGCACAGGGCAAGGTGGTCAACCAGATCGAGAAGATGGTCGCCAATCACCGAGTAGGCGATCGACCGGAGGATCCGACGGTTCCGGATCTGCGGCCTCGCGTGGTGCGGATCGAGCTGCCGCCGGAGTCTACGCGCTGTGGCGGCAAGCACGTTCGGCCGTCGCCGACGAGCGCGGCTCCGAGATCAGCGATGCGGACTTCGTCGAGACGCTGTGCCGCGGCGCGATCGCGCCCGGTACCGGCGAGGCCGGGCCGGCGCACCAGATCGCGTACCAGCAGTGCCCCGACTGCCGGCGGGCCACGCAGAACGGAGCCGGCCGCGAGATCGACGTCGCTCCGGAGGTGCTCGAGCGTGCGTCGTGCGATGCGAAGCTGCTCGGGTCGCTCGATGCGGCCGTGCCCGAGCGCGCCACGACCACGGTGACGCCGCGGCTGCGCGAGCAGGTGTTCGCGCGCGATCACCATCGCTGCACCGTGCCGGGTTGTCGATCCGCGCGGAACCTGGATATTCACCATGTCCTCGAGCAGTGTCGGGGCGGCACACATGATCTGTGGAACCTCACCTTGTTGTGCAGTGGTCACCACGCCGCGCTGCACGCGGGCTTGTTGACGCTTCAGGGAAAGGCGCCGTACGAGCTCGCGTTTCGCTGGGTCTACCGTCCACCGATCCCTGCGGGGTTGGCTCCCGAGGCGCGCCAGGCAATGATCGAGCAGCGGGTGCGCGAGATCTTCGAGCAAGGGCTGCCGCAGGAAGACGTCATCGATGTGCCGGCGGACCGGATCGAGCGTCCCAGCTGGGATGTCGACGTGGACGCGCGCCGGAGGTGGCGACGACAGCGGCATCGGGCGTGATCGGGCAGCAGCCGGGAACGAGAGCTCGAGCTCGCGGGGCTGGCCGGCGCTCCGGGGCCGGCGCCTCAGGCCGGGTCGTCGTCGAGGACGAGCTTGAGGCCGGCGGGGAGGGTATCGCCGAGGGCGACGCGCTCCTCGCGGGCCTCGAGCTCGACGACCTGCTCGACCAGGATGGCGGCGCGGTCGCCGCCGGGCATGGCGCGGACGGTGGCGGCGAGGCGGGCGCGGGTGGGCTCGTCGAGGTCGCGGGTGCGGTCGCCGGTGCGGCGGCCGAGCTGGGCGAGCGGGAAGGCGGCCTTGTCGGGCTCGGGCCAATCCCAGGCGCAGAGCTGGGTGAGCCAGTCGGCGACGCGGGCCGGCGGCAGGACGGCGTTGAGCGGGCCGTAGAGCGGGACGCGCGCGCCGAGGCGGGACAGGGACCAGAGGTGGAAGGCGTCCTCGCGGCCCTTGCGGGGCTCGAGCCGGCGCATCAGCTCGTCGCCGAGCTTGAGCTTGTGGGGCACCGGGAGGCGCTCGAGGCTGGCGACCGCGCGCCACATCTCGGCGAGCTCCTGCTTGCTGGGGCGGGCCTCGGTCAGCTTCTTGGCCTGGAGCGGGTTGGGGAGCAGGAGCTTGGCGAGCCGGTCGAAGATCTGATCCTGCTGGCCCTTGGCCAGGCCGCCGGCGATGCGGCGCCAGCTGATCCACCAGGCGAGCTTGCCGGGCTCGCTCTTGGGATGGGCGAGGCCCTCGTTGAACACGCCCCACATGACGCGGGCGCGCCAGGCGTCGAGCGGCGCGCCGGTGCCGGGGCGGAGCAGGAACCCGGCGAGGTTGAGCCAGCGCTGCTCGTGATCGGCGGTCTTCTTGCGCTCGGCGGCGACCTCGACGAGCGCGTCGAACAGGGCGCGGGTGGTCGACACCGACCAGTCGTCGCGGCGGGCGTCGAACAGGGTCTCGAGGTCGCGGGTCAGGGTGGCGAGGCCGTCGCCGGTGCGGAACGCGCGCTGGATCCGTGCCTTGGCCTCGTCGGTGCGCGGGTGGGCATCGGCGGTGGGCTCGGCGGCCGGGGCGGTGCCGCCCGAGCGCATGTCGAAGGCGAGCTTCCAGGTCTCGGGCGCGGCGGGGGTCCCGGCAGCGCCGGACGCGGGGACCTCGACGCACGCGATCTCGAGCGCGCCGAGCTCGGTGATGTGGACCTCGAGGCGGACGGTGACCTCGCCGCGGCCGCGGGCGCGCAGCACGGTGACGATCGGCGGCAGCTCGAGGAGGTCGGTGTCGCCGTGCTGCTCGTCGACCGTCTCGGGCCGGCCGTCGCCGACCGGGACCAGGGCGCCCGGGGCGTCGCTGCGCGAGCTCGACGAGTACAGCCGGAAGCTCACCGGCCGGTTGGTGACGAGGCGGAAGTCGCGGGCGAGCTGGACCCGGGCGCCGTCGTCGAGGCCCGACGGGGCGAGGCACACGGCCATGCGCGCGGCGCCGGCGTCGACACCGATGTAGAACGCGCGCGCGGTGCCGCCCTTGATCCGGATCGCGAGGCCGCGGCGGACCAGGCCGTAGTAGGCGGCGCCCTGGGCGACGGCGAGCTCGGGCATGGCGGCGGGCAGCTCGCGGGGCGCTGCGTCCTGCCAGGCGGCGATCTGCTCGATCACCCGGGCGCGCAGGGTGCGCGGGGTCATCGCGCCGCCGTTGAACAGCACCGCCGAGATCCGGGGCTGGCCGTGGCGCTGGAGGAACGTCGCGAGGTGGCGGGTCACCGCCGGGTCGGCGGCGTAGGGCAGGCCGAACTCCTGGAGGCCGCCGCGGCCGCGCGCGAGCGGGGCGTCGATCGGGACGAGCGGAAAGAAGCCGTCGAACAGCACGCGGTCGAGCTCGGCGCGGGTGATCTCGTCGCGCAGGGTGCCGCCGATCAGCTTGGCGCCGCGGCTGGTGACGACGATCGGCGCGGCGGCGGGCGGCTCGTCGCCGAGCAGGGTCTCCTTGGCGAGCCGGCAGGCGTGGACCAGGCCGTGCCACTGCAGTGCGTCGAGCTTGCGGGACGTGCGCGCGACCAGCCGCTGCTCGACCAGCTTGGCGAGCGTCAGATCGAGGTTGTCGCCGCCGAGCAGGAGGTGGTCGCCGACCGCGGTGCGGGTGAAGCCGTCGTCGGCGACGTCGATCAGCGTGAAATCGGTGGTGCCGCCGCCGATGTCGCACACCAGGACGCGATCGCCGGCGGCGAGCTCGCGGTGGCCGCGGTGGGAGTCGATCCAGGCGTAAAACGCTGCCTGGGGCTCCTCGAGCAGCACGACCGGCGGGTAGCCGGCCTTGGCCGCGGCCTGCAGGGTCAGCTCGCGCGCCGCCTCGTCGAACGATGCCGGCACGGTGACCAGCACCTCCTGGTCGCTGAACGGCGCGTCGGGGTGGGCGTGGTCCCAGGCGTCGCGGATGTGGCCGAGGATCAGCGCCGAGGCCGCGACCGGCGACAGCTTCACGCCCTCGCCGCCCCACGGCAGGATCGGCGCCTGGCGGTCGACGCCGGGGTGGCACAGCCACGACTTGGCCGAGGCGATCATGCGCGACGCCATGCGCGCGCCCTGGTTGCGCGCGAGCTCGCCGACGACCGGCCGGACCTCGCCACCGGACGGGCTCGCCGGGACCACCTGGGCCGCCGCGGCCGGCCGCCAGGGCAGCGCGGTCTCGTGCGGCGCGAGGTCGAGCTCGCCGGCCAGGTACACGAACGACGGCAGCTGGCGGCGCGCCGCGACCTCACCGGGCGCGACCAGCTGCGGGATCTCGAACACCCGGACGCGCGGATCGGCGGCGCGAGTATCTACGTGGGCGACGGCCGAGTTCGTGGTTCCGAGGTCGATCCCGATCAGGTACCGCGCGGGCACGAAACCGGTGTACCGCGGTTCTACTTGCGCGTCACCTTCGTCGGCACGATCAGCTCCATGAAGCAATCGACGAACGCGCGGGCGTCGTCTCCGGCATTGCCGGTCAGCACCGGACCGTCGCCACGTTTGGAGTGCTTCTGCCCCTCGCGCTCGCACAGCAGCGTGCGATGGGTCTGCTTGGCGAGCACGTAGTCGTGCTCGAGGGTGAAGTACCGCACGTACGTCGGGTCGCTGGTCTTGATCACGATCCCGGCGAGGTGGGCCTCGCCGAGCTCACTCGGCGGCGGCAGGCTGATCGTCGCGATGCGATACGGCGCGCGCAGCTGATAGGTCAGGTGCGGGTCGTGCTTGAGGTGGGCCTGGTTCCACATCACGTCGAAGAACACCAGGTCGCGCCGCTCGATCGCGGTGACCACCGTGGCGTGGCCCTTGAGCTTCAGGAGATTCGGCAGGAACACGTGCGCGAGGGCGTACGCGGGAGTCATCGCCATTGCAGATGATACGCACGACGCTCGCGGGTTCGTCCTTGCCGCCGGTGGCTGCACCCGCGTAGCGTTTTACAGCACCCGCCGCGGCGCGGCTCACGGGCGCTCGCGGACCGAGTACTCGAGCTTCCAGCGGCCGCGGCCGTCGCGGGCGACGCACCACAGCTCGAGCGTGCCGACCTCGGTGACGTGGGCTTCCAGGCGGATCGGGACCAGCTGGCCGGCCTCGTGGTCGGCGTCGGCGGCGACCAGCTTCTCGACCGGATCGAGCTCGACCAGGCCGCCGGTGTCGGCGTCGACCAGCGCGCCCGCCTGGTCGGCCGGAGCGTCCGGCCGGTTGGCCGCGGTGAAGAACCGGAACGCCTGGGTCTCGCCGACCACCAGGCCGAGCTCGTCGTCGGGTAGCTCGACGCTCGAGCCCTCCTCGAGGCCCTGGGGCGCGACGCACAGCGCCTTGACCGGCGGCGCGAAGCCCGGGATCGCCGGCATCGCGCTCTCGACGCCGATGTAGTAGGCGCGCGCGGTGCCGCCGCGGATCCGGACGCCCTGGCCGCGGCGGACCTGGCCGTAGTGCGCGGCGCCCAGGGCGACCGCGAGGTCGAGATCGGCGCCGGCCAGGACGGTGACGTCGCGGCCGGCCCAGGCGCGCAACAGCTCGACGATCCGGCCCGACAGCCGCGGCGCCTTCATCACGCCGCCGTTGAACAGCACGTGGGTCGGCATCCGGCCGAACCGGGCGAGGAACTCGGCGAGGTGGCGGGTGATCGCCGGATCGTGGGCGTAGGGCAGGCCCATCTCGCGCAGGCCGCCGGCCCGGCGGCGCTCGGCGCGGGCGTCGGCGCCGACCTGGGGGAAGAAGCCGTCGACCAGCAGGCTCTCGGCCTGGGCGCGGGTGACCTCGGCCTTGATCGTGCCGCCGATCAGGCGGCTGCCGCGGCCGAGGATCGCGACCGGCACCGCGGCCGGCGCGTCGTCGCCGAGCAGCTGCTCCTTGGCGCGGCGGCAGGTGTGGACCAGGGCGCGCTGCTGCAGCGCGTCGAGCGGCCGGCCGAGCTCGCGGCCGACCAGCGCGGCGAGCGCGAGGTCCATGTTGTCGCCGCCGAGCAGGATGTGATCGCCGACCGCGATGCGCTCGAGCGCGAGGTTGCCGGCGTCGCTCGTGATCTCGATCAGCGAGAAGTCGGTGGTGCCGCCGCCGACGTCGCAGACCAGGACCACGTCGCCGGGCGACAGGTCGCGGCGCCAGGCGTCGCCGCGCGCGACCAGGTAGGCGTAGAACGCGGCCTGGGGCTCCTCGAGCAGGGTCACGCGATCGAACCCGGCCTCGCGGGCGGCGACCACGGTGAGCTCGCGCGCGACCGGATCGAACGACGCGGGCACGGTGACCAGCACGTCCTGCTCGGACGCCGGGTCGTCGGGGTGGGCATCGTCCCAGGCGGCGCGCAGGTGGGCGAGGTAGCGCGCCGACGCGTTGACCGGCGACACCCGCTCGCCGTCGGCCATGTCGCGCTCGAGCTCGCGCTGGGCGCCGCGGAACGGCAGGACCGGCGCGGTGCGGTCGATCGCGGGGTTGCACAGCCACGACTTGGCCGACGCCACCAGGCGGTGCGGCAGCTCGGCGCCGCGCTCGCGGGCAAACACGCCCACCGCGTAGCGCATCGGCCCCGACCACGGCAGCGCGAGCTGCGCGGACGGGACCTCGAGCTCGCTCGGCAACAGCAGGAACGACGGCAGGCTCGGGCGCTCGGCGACCTCGCCGGGGCCGACGACCTGGGCGATCGGCACCGTGCGCGCGGGCGCATCTTCGTCGGCGACCGCGAGCACCGAGCTCGTCGTTCCCAGATCGATACCGAGGATCTTCACAGCTCGACTTCTGCCGGCGCGATCACCGTGCGGTCGATGCCTTCGGTCAGCGCGGGCAACCTGGCGTCTACCACGCGCCAGCCGTGATGGCGAAGCGTGCCGCGAAACGGCGGCTCGCCCGGGGCCTCGCCGATCAGCCGGATCTCGGACGGATCGAAGCCGCGCGGCACCTCGACCCGGGCCTCCTCGCTGCCCGGCATCACCGGCTCGAGCGAGACGTGCTGCTCGAGGACCTTGCGGCAGCCGCGGTGGACGTCGCGCGCGGCCGCGCCGATGTCGGCGTCCGAGAA
>DASWRS010000518.1:0-7107 GCA_036403075.1 Kofleriaceae bacterium | reverse complement strand
TCGCCGCCGCCGATCAGCGGCTCGCCGATGCACTGATCGGCCTCCTCGCGCAGCCGGCGGATGTTCTCGGCCGCCAGCGAGATGCTCTCGAACGTCACGAACCGCTGGGCATCGTGGACCGACTCGAGCTCGGACTCGCCGGAATCGGCGATGTTCATCTGCGGCTTGACCTGCACCAGCTTGTCGTTGACGCAGTTGAGCTTGATGACGTCCTTTTCCCTGCGCGCGACCTGCTGCTGGTGCTGGATGTGGCGAGAATCGGCGCGCATCTGCTCGTGGAGCATGTGGACGCGGACCTGCAGATCGGCGAGCGAGACGCTCGCGTCGATCCGGACCGAGCCCGGCTCGAGCGTCCGGCTGCCCCCGCCGCTCACGCCGCTCGGGCTGAGCCACCCGCCCGGCGGATCGGCGTAGAGGACCCCGCCTCCGGCTCCGGCCAAGAGCCCGCATAGTCCGATTTTTGCTAGGAGTTTCATGGGCTTCTCTGGTACGGGATCAGCCTACGGCCGGCCGTCGGAGCTGTCAACGTTCGAGCAGTTGGTGGCCCGGAGGCCGCCTATCGTTCATCCCCGCGCGATGAACCTCACTGCGCGCCGCGGCCACTTACCTGTCGCCGGACCCCGCGGTTGCCTGGCCAGATCATGCGCCGATTCCTCTTGGTTCTCACGATCTTGGTGTGCTCGTCGGTGTGCCCGTCCTGCCACGATGATCCGCCCGTGATCTATCCGACGACGGCGCCGCTCGACGTCAACAAGCTCGCGCTCGGCCCCGGCGACAAGCTGAACCTCACGGTGTTCTACGGATCACACTCGTTCCAGGCCGCGTATACGCTCGACAGCTCGGGCCAGATCTCGATCCAGTACATCGGCGCGGTCGAGGCCAACGGCAAGACCGTCGAGCAGGTCCGCGAGGCGATCAAGGCGCGGCTCGCCGACGGCTACCTGAACGATCCGATCGTCTCGCTCACGATCGCCGAGCTCAACTCGCTGACGCTGTCGGTCTCGGGGATGGTCGCCAAGACCGGCGCGGTCAAGTTCACGCCGGGGATCACGATCACCGAGGTCATCGCGCAGTCCGGCGGGTTCACGCCGCTCGCGCGCAAGAACATGGTCAGGGTGACCCGGACGCTGCACGGCGTGAAGGAGACCTACAAGCTGCCCGTCGAGCGCATCGCCGAGGGCGATCGCCCCAACTTCCCGATGCTGCCGGGCGACGAGGTGTTCGTGCCCGAGCGTCCCTGGTAACGATGCGGCCGCGCGATCGGATCTCGCTCGCGATCGGCGGTGCCGCGCTGCTCGCCTCGGTGCTGGTGATCGGCGGCGCGCTGCGCTGGACCCAGGCGGTGATCGCCGGGCTGGTCGGCCTCGCGCTGGTGATGCAGCTCGGATCGCGGCGCCGGCTCGACCACGTGTCGCCGATCGTCGTGCTGCTCGGGGTCGCGATCGCGCTGACCGCGATCCAGCTGATCCCCCTGCCGGACGGGCTGCTCGACGCGCTCGACGCGCGCGGCAACGAGCTGCGCCGCGACGGCGCACAGCTCGCCGGCACCGCGCCGTGGCACGTGATCTCGCTCGATCCGGCCGGGACGCTGCGCGCGCTGGCCTACCTGGTGACCCTGCTCGGGCTCGCGCTGCTCGGCCTGCGGATCGCCGGCTCGGAGCGCGGCCGCTACCTCGTGCTCGCCGGGGTCGCGGTGACCTCGGGCCTGGCCGCGGCGGTGACCGGGGTGCACGCGCTGCTCAACGCCTCGAGCCTGTACGGCATCTACGATCCGCAGCACGCGACCCCGCCGCTGCTCGGGCCGCTGCTCAACCCCAACCACCTCGGCGGGCTGATGGCGATCGGCGCGGTGATCGCGGTCGGCCTGGCGTTCTACCAGCGCCAGGCGGTGCAGCTCCGCGTGCTGTGGGTCGTGATCGCGGTTGGCTGCAGCGCCACGGCGCTGGCCTCGCTATCGCGCGGCGCGACCCTCGCGCTCGGCCTGGGCATCGCGGCCACGCTCGCGCTGCTCGCCGCGAGCCGGATCGGCAGCGCGAACGACGATGGCCCTCGGCCGCACCGCGCGCTGATCAACGAGGTGCCGATCACGATTGTGATCGCGTTTGGCCTCGCGGTCGCGGTGTACACCAGCGCCGGCAAGGTCGCCGACCAGCTCGAGAACACCTCGCTGACCGAGCTCCACCAGCCGCTCAGCAAGTACGAGGCCTGGCGGTCGTCGTTCGATCTCGTCGGCGAGGCGCCGTGGGTCGGGATCGGCCGGGGCGCGCTCGAGCCCGCGTTCACCCGGGTCCACGATCCGAGCGCGTACGTCACATTCTCGCACCTCGAGAACGAGTACATCCAGGCCGTCGTCGAGTGGGGCATCCCCGGCGCGGTCGTGCTCGGCCTGGCGCTGGCGTGGTGCATCGTGACCGCGATCAAGCGCTGGCGCGACGGCCCGCTCGCGGCCGCGGCGATCGGCGCGTGCGCGGCGATCGCGTTCCAGAGCAGCGTCGACTTCGGCATCGAGCTGCCCGGCCTGGGCGTCCCGGTCGTGCTGATCGCGACCACGCTGCTCGGCGTCCGGCTGCGCGAGTCGCGGTCGCTGGGCATCGGGCTCACGCGCGGCGCGATGATCGCGGCGCTCGCCGGCGGAACCGTGGTGCTCGCGCTGCCGATCACGCGCAGCGTGCAGGAGGATCACGATCAGGTGACCGCGAGCGAGGCGTCCTCGCTCGACGAGCTCCACGTCATGATCGAGCGCCACCCGCTCGACTACCTGGCCTACGGCGAGGCCGCCGCGGTCATGCTGCGCACCGGCGATCCGCGCGCGCCGAAGTTCCTGAACCACGCGCTCACCCTGCACCCGACCCACCCCGGGCTGCACCGGCTCGCCGCGCGGATGCTGATCGCCGACGGCCGGCGGCCGCAGGGCGCGGTCGAGTACGCGCTCGCGCTGCGCGGCACGCTCGCGCCGCGCAACCTCGTGGTCGAGATCGTCGCGATGCTGCCCGAGGTCGAGCTCGCCGCCGCGGCGATCCCTGCCGACGCGATCAACCGCGCCCAGATCCTGCGCTCGCTCGACGAGCTCAAGCGCGACGACATCGCCGAGCGCTGGCTCGCACGCGTCGTGCGCGGGCCGCAGCACGACCTGGCGGTGATCGACCAGCTGTACCGGTTGGCGATGCAGCGAGGTGATCTGCCCGTGGCCGAGGAGGCCGCGCGCCGCCGGCTCGCGGAATCTCACACGGCGGCATCGCGCCTCATGCTCGCACGAGCGATGTTCAGGCGTGAGGAGTTCGACCCGCTGATGAAGGATCTCGCCGATGTACCTACCTGGAAGGGCAGGCTCGACGAGCAGGCCGACGCCTGGTTCCTGCTCTGCGACGCCCAGATCGAGAAGCGCGCGTGGGATCCTGCGCTCCAGTGCCTGCACAAGCTCGACGGCGCCGGCATCTTGCCACCGACACGCCGCAACGAGATCGTGAAGCGCCTCACGATCGTGGACGAGCAGCGCACCGGCGAAGCGAAGCAAAAGGCTATCGAAGTCATGGAACGCGCGCTACGGTCTCCGGCGAAGTGACCACCATCCGGTCGTATCGCAGGTCCCACCTGCGCGTTCTCGAGGACGAGGCGGTTCATATCCTGCGCGAGCTCGCGGCCGAGCGCGAGCGGCCATGCCTGCTGTTCTCCGGCGGCAAGGACTCGATCGTGCTGCTCCGGCTCGCCGAGAAGGCGTTCCGTCCGGCGCGGTTCCCGTTCCCGCTGATGCACATCGACACCGGGCACAACTTCCCCGAGACCATGGAGTATCGCGATCGCCGGATCGCCGAGCTCGGCGAGCGGCTGATCATCGCCAGCGTGCAGGACTCGATCGACAAGGGCCGGGTCACCGAGGAGACCGGGCCGCGCGCCTCGCGCAACCGGCTGCAGACCACGACCTTGCTCGACGCGATCGAGGAGCACCAGTTCGACGCCGCGATCGGCGGCGCCCGCCGCGACGAGGAGCGCGCCCGCGCCAAGGAGCGGATCTTCTCGCACCGCGACGAGTTCGGCCAGTGGGACCCCAAGAACCAGCGACCCGAGCTGTGGTCCCTGTACAACGGCCGGATCCGGCGCGGCGAGCACCTCCGGGTGTTCCCGCTGTCGAACTGGACCGAGCTCGACGTCTGGCAGTACATCGCGATCGAGGACATCCCGCTGCCGTCGATCTACTTCGCGCATCGCCGCGACGTGTTCGAGCGCGACGGCATGCTGTACGCGGCCAACCCGTTCGTGAAGCTCCTGCCCGGCGAGCGGATCCAGAACCAGATCGTGCGGTTCCGGACGATCGGCGACATGACCTGCACCGGCGCGGTGGCGTCCGACGCGCGCTCGCTCGAGGCGGTGATCGCCGAGGTCGCCGCGGCGCGGGTCACCGAGCGCGGCGCGACCCGGGCCGACGACCGCTTCACCGAGGCCGCGATGGAAGACCGCAAGCGCGAGGGGTACTTCTGATGACCGACAGCGAGGGATCCCGCGGGACCGCCCGCGGCACGACGGTCGGGCTCGCGGTCGGCGTCGAGGACGAGGCGGAGCTGCTCCGGTTCTCGACCGCGGGCTCGGTCGACGACGGCAAGTCGACGCTGATCGGCCGGCTGCTCTACGACACCAAGACCGCGTTCGAGGACCAGGTCCGCCACGTCGAGGACGTGTCGCGGCGGCGCGGCGACGAGCGCGTCAACCTGGCGCTCTTGACCGACGGGCTGCGCGCCGAGCGCGAGCAGGGCATCACGATCGACGTCGCGTACCGCTACTTCGCGACCCGGCGGCGCAAGTTCATCATCGCCGACACGCCGGGCCACGTGCAGTACACGCGCAACATGGTCACCGGCGCGTCGACGGCGAGCCTGTCGATCATCCTGGTCGACGCACGCCAGGGCCTGGTCGAGCAGAGCCGGCGCCACGCGTTCATCGCGTCGCTCTTGCGGATCCCGCACCTGGTGTTCGCGGTCAACAAGATGGACCTGGTCGACTGGAGCGAGGCCCGGTTCCTCGAGATCGAGAACGAGTTCCGCAACTTCGCGGCCCGGCTCGACGTCCAGGACATCAGCTTCATCCCGGTCAGCGCGCTGACCGGCGCCAACGTCGTCGAGCGCTCGCGCGAGATGCCGTGGTACCACGGCCCGACGCTGCTCTATCACCTCGAGACCGTGCACATCGCCAGCGACCGCAACCTGATCGACGTCCGGTTCCCGGTCCAGCGCGTGATCCGCCCCGAGTCGAGCGAGTACCCGGACTACCGCGGCTACGCCGGCCAGGTCGCCGGCGGCGTGCTGCGGCCGGGCGACGAGGTCGTCGTGCTGCCGAGCGGCCTGCCGACGACGGTCACGCGGATCGAGCAGCTGGGCGAGGACCTCGACGCCGCGTTCTCGCCGATGAGCGTCACGGTGCACCTGGCCGACGACCTCGACGTGTCGCGCGGCGACATGCTGTGCCGGCCGAACAACCAGCCCGTCGTCGGTCAGGACCTCGACGCCATGATCTGCTGGATGGCCGAGCGGCCGCTGTCGGCCAAGAGCCGCTACGCGATCAAGCACACCACGCGCTGGGGCCGCGCCGTCGTCACTGACCTGCTCTACCGGCTCGACGTCAACACCGGCCACCGCGACGAGGCGTCCGGCGAGCTCAAGCTCAACGACCTCGGCCGGATCCGCCTGCGCACCACCGCACCCCTGCTCTACGACCCCTACCGCCGCAACCGGATCACCGGCTCGTTCATCCTCGTCGACGAGGCCACCAACGGCACCGTCGGCGCAGGCATGCTCCTCCCACCGGAGTAGCCCCCCGCGCCCCCCCCGCGCCGCCCCGCGCCCTCCCCGCGCCCTCCCCGCTCCGCCCCTGCGCCCCCCGCTTCGCCCCGCGCCTTCCCCGCCGCGGCCCCGTGCCTTCGCCGCCGCTTCGCGCCCACGCTGATGACTTGGGGAGATCGCCCGCACGCGCGCTGGCGTCGCGGGTCTGGGCCACTCGCTCGTCTGTTAACGGCCGTATTGCGATCGCGCGTCCGTGCCATCCTCACGACCCGCCGGCGGAGGACCACCCGGCCTGGGAATCTATCTCGCTACGTGACCCAGCCCGCGCGCTGCGCTGCGCGTTGACGTCACGCGTCCGCTTTCCTGCGTCGGGCACCAACTCGCCAGCGGCCATGGTGCGAGCGGCCCGACAGCGACGGGCAGTCACCGTCTGCAGAACTGCGCTATAACGCCGGCTCGGTATGGTTAGGAGACGTGCGACGATCCTCGGAGGCGGCCGCGCACGTGTCGGCAGTAACCTCGATGGCGGGATCGGCTGCCGCTTCTCCAGGGTCCACCGCGGCGAGCGCGAGGTACGCGCGTGACCGGCGGGATCGTCTGGATGACCGGGTTGTCGGGCGCGGGAAAGTCGACGCTGTCCACGGTGCTGGCCGCGCGCCTTGCCCGCGTGCGGCCTGTCGAGCTGCTCGACGGCGACGATGTCCGCACGTTCCTGTCGGCGGGCCTGGGGTTCTCGCGCGTCGACCGCGACACCAACGTGAACCGCATCGCGTATGTCGCGCGGCTGCTCGCCAGGCACGGCGTGCTGGTGTTCGTCGCGGCGATCTCGCCCTACGCCGAGACCCGGGCGAAGCTGCGCGCGCTCAGCGAAGCGGCCGGCCACCCGTTCGTCGAGGTCTTCGTCCACGCCTCTCTGGAGACCGTGATCGCGCGCGACGTCAAGGGTCTGTACCAGCGCGCCCAGGCCGGGGAGATCGCGAGCTTCACCGGGATCTCCGACCCGTACGAGCCGCCGACCGCACCCGACGTCGAGGTCCGCACCGATCGGGAGGACCAGCAAACGTGCGAGGCGCGCATCCTCCACGCGCTCGTCGAGCGCGGCCTTGCCTAGAGCCAGTCGCCTGGAGCCGCGACCACGCAGAGCGTGCGCGACGCTTCACGCGTGCTCGGTGACAGCTGCTGCTGGCGGTCGCCAGCGTCATGCAGGTCGGTGTCGATGATTCGGGCTCGACTCCGTGCGACGCCAACGCGCAGCGCAGCGCGCGGGCTGGGTCACGCAGCGAGATAGATTCCCAGGCCGGGTGGTCCTTCGCCGGCCGGTCGCGGAGATGGCACG
>DASWRS010000517.1:0-12668 GCA_036403075.1 Kofleriaceae bacterium | reverse complement strand
GGTGACCGAGCGCGCGCAGCGCCGCGACGTGCGCCGCGACGAAGTTGCCCGCCGGATCGCCGGGGAACCGCGGGTCCGACGTCGTGACGACGCCGAGCTTCATGCCGGTCCCGACACGGCGCGCACGGACCACGCGGCCGGGACCGACGGCGCGGCTGGTACCGACGGCGCGGCCCCGGCCGGCGCGATCCGGGCGCGCAGCCGGCGGCGGGCCTGGCCGGCGAGCCGCGTGGTCCACGATCGGAACAGCACCCACGGGATCGGGTGCAGCGCGGCGCCGAGGTGGATGCCGCTGCGCCACGCCGCGCCGTAGATCGGCCGGACCGGCACGTCGACGACGCGCATCTCGGCGACGCGCAGCCGCGACAGCAGATCGTTGGGGTAGCCGTAGCGCGGGAACAGCTTGTCGAGATCGATCGCCGCGAGCGCGCTGCGGTGGATCGCGGTGTAGCCGCACTGCGAATCGAACACGTGGCGATAGCCGGACGTCACCCGGGTCGCCGCCGACAGCACGAGGTTGCCGGCGATCCGCGACGCCGGCATCGTGGTCCAGATCGCCGGGTGCAGGAACCGGTTGCCCTTGGCGTAGTCGGCGGCGCCGTCGGCGATCGGGTCGAGCAGCGCCGGCAGATCGGCCGGATCCATCTGACCGTCGCCCGCCATCACGGCGGCGATGTCGGCGCCGATCGCGATCGCGCGGCGATAGCCGGTGATGATCGCGCCGCCGACCCCGCGGTTCGCGGCGTGCCGGATCACCTCGACCCGCGCCGGCTCGACCCGGCCGAGCGCCGCCAGCGCGGCCTGCCGCGCCGTGTCGTCGCGCGATGCGTCGTCGACGACCAGGATGTGGTCGACGAGCTCGGGCACGGTCGCGACCGTCGCCGCGATCTTGCCGCGCTCGTTGAAGGCCGGGATCACGACGGCGATGCGCAGGTCGCGGTACACGAGGCCGGTTGTAAATCGCCGTGGCCCGGGCGTCCACCGTCGCAGTTGTCATAGCCGCGTGCTATCTGCTCGTCATCCACGGGATGGAGTCATCCCGAACCCTCCCACGGGATGGGGGTCATCCCGGACCGCGACGCGACAGACGCGAAGAGACGCGAAAGAAGAATCATCATGGCCGGCGGAGTCAACAAAGTCATTCTCGTAGGGCACCTCGGCGCCGATCCCGACATGCGTTACACGCCGAGTGGACAGGGCGTGTGCGAGCTCCGCCTCGCGACGAGCGAGAGCTGGAATGACAAGAACGGGCAGCGTCAGGAACGCACTGAGTGGCACCGGATCGTGGTGTGGGGCAAGCGCGCGGAGGTCTGCTCGAAGTACCTCGCGAAGGGCCGCCAGGTGTTCGTCGAGGGTCGGATCCAGACCCGTACCTACGACGACAAGGACGGCAACAAGCGCTACATCACCGAGATCATCGCCAACGACGTCCAGTTCCTCGGCGGCGGCCGCGAGGGCGCTGGCGCTGGCGGAGGCCGTGGCGGTCGAGACGAGGGCCCGCCTCCGCCGTCGGATGGTGACTTCGGTGGCGGTGGCGGTGGTGGCTTCGGGGGCGGGGGCGGTGGCGGCAGCGGGGGTGGCGGCGGCGGCCCCGATGACGACATTCCGTTCTGAACGCCCCGCGATCGATCAGCGTGCACCGGCAGCGTGCACCGGCAGCGTGCACCAGCAGCGTGCACCAGCAGCGTGCACCGGCATTCGTCAGCTGGCTGGCGGGTCATGTGCGCTCGCGGTCCGAGGGCCTGGTTCTCGGCATGACGCGTGAGCTGCCCATCGGGTGGTCGATCGTCGACGAGGTTCGCGCGCCGAGCGGCGGTTCGCCGTGAGCCGGCAGGTCGCGCCGTCGCTGGCGCGGGTTGCGGGGACCCGGTGCTGCGCATAGTGTTGGGCGATGCGGATCGCGCTCGCGCTCGCGGGCCTCGCAGCCTTCGGAGGCCTGGCAGCCCTGGCACCCACGATGGTCGTCGCGACCGCGGCCGGCGATCCGTCGCGCGGCCTGAGCCCCGAGCAGATCCGCGGCGTGATGCGGGCGCACTCCGGCGAGCTCACCTCGTGCCTGAGCGCGGCGACGCGGCACAAGAGGCACCTCGATGGGCCGTTCCTCTACCGGATCGCGGTCGACCGGCACGGCAAGGTGACCTCGGTGCGACCGTACCAGCCGTCCGGTGTTGCGACGTTCGACCGCTGCATCACCGGCGTGCTCCTGCGCGCGCGGTTCCCCGGCGGGCCGGCGAACGTCGAGACCCCGCTGGTGTTCGACGCCAGCTGACCGCGGCGGACCGGTCATGACATCTCCGAGCCAGCCTGCGACCGAGCGCGACCTGTGGCGCCACGCCGATTTCCTGCGGCTGTGGGCGGCGCAGGCGATCAGCGCGTTCGGCTCGCGGATCACCCGCACCGCGCTGCCGATCATCGCCGTGATCACGCTCCACAAGTCCGAGGCGATGATCGGCGTGCTCGCGGCGATGCAGCTGGTCCCGGGGATCGTCCTGGCGATGATCGCGGGTGGCCTCGTCGATCGCGGCCGCAAGCGGCGGATCTTGATCGCCGCCGACCTGGTCCGCGCGGCGCTGGTCGGGTCGCTGACCCTGGCCTGGGCACTCGGCGGGTTGTCGATGGCCCAGGTGATCATGGTCGGCGCCGGCGTCGGCGCCGCCACCGCGCTGTTCCAGATCACCGATGTCGCGTACCTGCCCGCGCTGATCGGCCGCCGCCGGCTCGCCGAGGGCAACGCCCGGCTCGAGACCACCGAGGCGATCGCCGAGATCACCGGGCCGGCGAGCGCCGGCGTGCTGATCGCGGCGCTGGGCGCGCCGCTCGCGGTCGCGATCGACGCCGCGAGCTATGTCTGGTCGGCGATCATGCTCGGCCGGATCCGCGGCGGCGACGATCGCGGCACGCCGCGCGCGGCGACCGCCGAGCTCGACCCCGATGGCTCGGTCGATGGCTCGGTCGATGGCTCGGTCGATGGCTCGGCCGATGCCTCGCCCGATGCCTCGCCTGATGGCTCGGCCGATGCCACGCCCGATGGCTCCGTGGTGCGGACCGGCGAGGACTTCCGGATCGGGCTTCGCGCCGTGTTCGGCCATCCGCTGGTGCGACCGATCGTCCTGACCGTGATGATGTGGTCGGTCACCGGCGGGTTCTTCATCGCGCTGTACACACCGTATTGCCTGCGCGCGATCGGCCTGCCCGAGTCGACGTTCGGCGTGATCATCGCGATGGGCGGCGTCGGCTCGCTCGCCGGCGCGGTGCTCGCGCGTGGCCTCGCGCGCCGGCTCGGCGTCGGCCGCACGCTGCTCGTGGTCTCGGCGCTGAGCCTGGTCTGCACCCTGTTCATCCCGATCGCGGGCGCCGGCATGTCGCGCGCGACGGCGATCGGGTTCCTCGTCGCGCACCAGCTGCTCGGCGACGGCTTCTCGGTCGCGTTCATCGTGCTGGCGGTGACCCTGCGCCAGACCGTGCTGCCGCGCGAGGTGCTCGGCCGCGCGAATGCCGCGATCTACGTGTGCACCACCGGCGTGCTCGTCGTGTCGGCGCTGCTCGCCGGCGGGCTCGCGTCGCTGATCGGCATCCACGCGGCGGTGTGGGCCGGCCTGTCGATCGGGCTGGTCGCGCCGGTGTTCCTGTGGCCGCTGCGCCAGCTGCGCGAGATGCCGGCGGGCGACCTCGGCACCAGCGAACCGGCGCTCGCGCGCGCCGAGCCGCGTGAGTGAAACCTGCGCGAGGCAGCCAACACGCCTTGCAGATCTGGCACGGCGGCGACGCTGCTCGTGTAGTCCAGGTGACGTTCGTTGCTCATCGGTGGCGTTCGCAGCCACGGATTGCCGGCAAACCAATGCAACAGATGCTTTCCTCCCGACGCGCCGGCGGTTACGCTGAAACAACGGCCCGGGGTGTACGGTGCCGGGAGGCTACGTCATGACCAATCGCTCCGTCGTTCTCGTCATCCTGTTCTCGATCATCACGTTCGGCATCTATCACATCTACTGGTCGGTGAAGACCAAGGACGAGATGGTCTCGATGGGCGCGCAGATTCCCACCGGGTGGCTGCTGATCGTCCCGATCGCCAACATCTACTGGCTGTGGAAGTGGTCGGCCGGCGTCGAGCACGTGTCGCGCGGCAAGCTGTCCGGGCCGGTGACGTTCCTGCTGATGTTCCTGCTCGGCGTCATCGGCACCGCGATCGTCCAGGCCACGTTCAACAGCATCGCCGCCGAGCGCGGAATCCTGCCGCAGGCGCGCGTCGCGTAACCTCATGACCGCGCCGCTCGTCCAGATCCGCGGCCTGGCCAAGGCGTACTACGGCCAGGCCGTGCTCGACGGCGTCTCGTTCGACATCGCCGAGGGCGAGGTGTTCGGCTACATCGGCCCCAACGGCGCGGGCAAGACCACGACGCTCAAGATCCTCGCCGGGCTGATCACGAAGTACCAGGGCCAGGTCCTGATCGACGGCGTCGACATCGCCGCCGATCGCATCCGCAGCCATCACCTGATCGGCTTTCTGCCCCAGGGCGTCGGGTTCCAGGCCTGGCGCACCGTCGAGAGCGCGCTCGATTCGCTGGCCGAGCTGTCCGGCGTGCCGGCCGAGCTCCGCGCGCGCCGGATCCCCGCGCTGCTCGAGCGCTTCGACCTCGCCGCCGCGCGGCGCAAGAAGGTCAAGGAGCTGTCGGGCGGCATGACCCAGAAGCTCGGGCTGATCCAGGCGCTGCTCCACGAGCCCAAGCTGCTCGTGCTCGACGAGCCGCTCGAGGGTCTCGACCCACCGAGCCGCGCGTTGCTCAAGGACGTGATCCGCGAGCGCCAGCGCGCCGGCACCACCGTGCTGTTCTCGTCGCACATCCTGTCCGATGTCGAGGACGTCGCCGATCGGGTCGGCATCCTCCACGGCGGAGCGATCGCGACCAGCGGCTCGCTCCGCGACCTGCTGGTCGCGTTCGGCCTGCCGCTCGAGCTCGAGCTCGAGCTCTCGGTCCGCCCGGCGGACCTCGCGTTCCTGGCCGAGCTCGGCGCTGCCGCCGAGCGCAAGCCGGGCACCTGGCGCGTCACCTTGCCCGACGGCGCCGACGTCGACGCCGCGGTTCACACCGCGATCGAGCGCACGCTCGCGGGCGGCGGCCGGCTGCGCCGGATCGGCCTGGTCGAGCCCGAGCTCGACGACCTGTTTGCGAGCTATCTTCTGCGAGGTGCCCGTGCCGCCTAGCCCGACCCGCCTGCTGGTCCGCGACGAGCTGATCGGCTTCGCCCGATCGAAGGTGATGCTCGTCCTGTGGGTCATTCTGCCGTGCATCGCGGTGGCGGGCTTCCTGCTGCTGCCGGCGCGAGCGTTCGGCGGTGCGCGGGCCTACCTGACCGCGACCACGTTCATGAGCCTGATCGAATCGAGCGTCGCCGGCACGGTCGCGGCGCTGATGATCGGCGTCGACATCGTCAGCGAGCGCAACCGCAACGTCTACACGCTGCTGGTGATCCGGCCGATCCGGCGCGAGGCGATCATCGTCGCCAAGTTCCTCGCGGTGTTCGGCTGCGTCGCGGTCGCGTGCATCGTATCGCTCTTGCTCGGGATCGTGGTCGACATGGCGCGCGGCGTGCCGCCGACCGCGGCGAGCCTGTACGACACCGGCAAGGCGCTGGTGTCGATGACGGCCGTGGTCGGCATGTCGACCGCCGCCGGCGCGCTGTTCGGCGTGCTGGCCCGCTCGATCCTGGTCGCGGTGATCCTCGTGCTCTACGTCGGCCAGAACATCACGGTGGTGCCGATGCTGCCGACCTACTTCGGCGTGCTGCCCGACCGGTTCTGGCTGTTCATGGTCATCTCGTTCGCGCTGGTCGCGATCCTGATCTGGCTGGCGGGCCGGGCGTTCCGCCGCGCGCAGCTGTAGCGGCGCTTCGGGCTTGACCTCGGCGCGGGTTCGTCGGAAACGTCAGGCATGGACGCAGCAGCGCCCGGGGCCGCGCGCCGCGACTACGTGGTGTGGCTCGTCGTGGCCGCCACGGCCGCGGCGCTGACGGCGGCGTTTGCCGCGCGCTACGGCGCGCTGAACCAGGCGACGTACCTGCTCGATCCGCTGCGCCGGGCGATGCCGGAGCTGTTCCGGCGCGACTGGTTGGTCGGCGAGCTGCCGCCGGATCTGCCGGCGTTCGGCTGGCTGACGCAGTGGCTGTACGCGGTCGATCCCGAGGGGCCGGTGGCCGTGCTGGCCGCGAGCTTCGTCGTGACGCTCGGGACCTACGTCGCGATGCACCGGCTGGTGACCGCGGTGTGCCCCGGCGCGCGCGGCTTCGTGATCGTCGCGAGCTTCGTCACGGTGACGATGGGGCGCGCGATGGGCGGCAGCTACCTGCTCGCCGGCTACCTCCAACCGTCGTCCTTGGCGACGCTGGGCTGGATCTGGGCGATGGCGGAGCTGGCCCGCGCGCGCTACCTGGCGTGCGGTATCGTGCTCGCGGTCGCCGGCGCGCTGCACGTCAACTTCCTCGTCCTCGGCATCGGGCTGTTCACGCTCGGTGCGCTGGCGCGGCGCGACGCGCGCCCGGTGGAGCTGGTCCAGCTCCTGGCGCCGCAGCTGGTGGTGCTCGCGTTCTACCTGCCGGACCTGCTCGGCGCGGCGCGGCCGAGCGACGAGGCGGTGCAGATCCTGGTCAGGTTCCACGCGCCGGGGCACTACGACGGCCGCCGGCTGATGTCGTGGATCCCGCCGCTGGTCGGCTGGCAGCTCGCCGCGCTGGCGGCGCTGCCGCTGATCGGAGGCGCGGCGCGCGCCGTGCGTGCGCTGTGGCGGTTCTCGCTGATGTCGTTCGCGGTGGCGGTCGCGACCGCGGTGATCGTGCGGATCCCGGCGCTCCTGTCGCTGACCCAGGTGCGGTGGTCGCGGATCGCGCCGTTCGGGCAGCTGGCGTGCCAGGTGCTCGTGGTCGCGGCGCTGATCCACCAGGCCGGCGCGCCGGCGCGCTCGATCGCGAGGCGTGCGTGGCTGGCCGCGGCGATCGCGCTGGCGCTGGTGCTGAACGCCCGGGCGCTGCACACGCCGTGGCCGGCCACCGTGATCGCGATCGCCGGCGCGGCCGCGGTGCTCGCGCTGCCGTCGCGGCTCGCGCGCCACGCCGCGACCGGGCTCGCGGTGATCGCGCTCGGCGTCGCGCTGTGGGCGAGCCCGCGCGGGGCCGGGCTGACCACCGAGCCGGTCGGGAGCACCGGCGAGCTCGCGCTGGCGCGCTGGGTGCGCGCGTCGACGCCGACCGATGCGCTGTTCGTCGCGCCGCCGGACCTGATGCGGTTCCGCCTGCACGCCCGCCGCGCGGTGATCGCCGACACCAAGTCGCCGCCGCTGCGGCCGGACTACCTGGTGCAGTGGTACCGGCGGCTGTGCGCGATGGTCGACCGCCCCGACGTGGCGACCCACGAGGACGTGGAGCAGCTGTATCACCAGCTGGCGCCGGAGCAGCTCGAGCGGATCGCGCGTACGTTCGGCGCCGACTACATCGTCGTCGCGGCGGCGATGCGCATGCCGGGCACGCCGGTGTACGCCAACCCGGACTTCGCCGTGTACCGCGTCGCGCGGTAGCGGGTGGTCAGCGGCCGACGAAGTGCCAGCGCGGGCGGCGGTGCTCGCCGCAGATCGGCGCGATCAGCGCCGCGCCGGAGCCGGCCGCGGCGTCGAGGCAGCGCACGTGGTCGTAGTCCATGTTGGCGACGCCGAGCGGCGGGCGGCCGTTCCACACCATGCCGTCGCTATCGACGACCCAGTACTGCTCCGGCGTGTCGCGGCACGGCTCGAGCGCGAGCGGCTCGTCGTTGCTCGGGCCGCTCGCCAGGCAGGCGGCACCGATCGCCAGGTGGCCGCCGCGGTCGAGGTGGACGATCGCGGCGGCGGCGCAGTCGGCGACCGTGGGATGGCCGCCGGTCACGGTCACGCAGCCGGTGGTGCCGTCGAGCGCGAGCGTGCCGAGCGCGTCGATCGACGATCGGGTCGACGAGTACTGCCGGCGCAGCCAGATGTCGTGGTCGACGTCCAGCGTGGTGCACGACGTGCCGCACGGGCCGCAGCCGAAGTAGCATGCCGAGAAGTAGCCGAGCATCGGCTTGACCGCCTGGTAGTCGGCGTCGCTGAGCGTGATCGCCTCGTCGCGGACGTTGTAGCCGCGATGCCACGCGATCGGTCCGCCGTAGCGCACCCGCGCCGCCGCCCAGAACGCGAACGCCGACGAGAACAGGTGGCCCGAGTGGTCGCGGCCGTGGGTCGCCGCGAGGTCGAGCGCGTGGACCTGCGCCGGCTGGGTCGCCGTCAGGATCTCGGCCAGGGAGTCGACGATCGAGCCCACCGTGGCGCTGCCGCCGATCGGGCCGAGGATCGGGATCGACGGGACGAGGCCCTCGACCAGGTGGAGCGGGCTGTCCGGCAGCTCGCCGGGCAGGCCGCCGTCGACGGTATCGAGGCCGATCATCGACACCGGCCGGTCGCGCAGCCGGCAGTGGTGCACCGGCGAGCCGCCGGCGAGCAGGTAGCCGCAGTCCCAGTCCGACGAGCCGGCGACGCTCTCGTACGCCGTCATCGCAGCCTCGAACGTGTGCTGGGCGCTCGCGTTGCCGTGGATCGGATCGCCCGACGACACGTACACGGTGGTCACCGAACCCGACGCGATCGCCTGGTGCAGCTCCGGCTGCATGAAGATCATGTCGTCGTCGAAGTGGGCGATGACGATCAGGGTCTCGGCGGGCGCGAACGGCGGGCCGATGCCGGGGCCGGGCAGGTTGTCGCCGCAGCCCGCGGCGGCGAGCCCGGCGAGCAGGCCGGCCACCGAGCACGGGTGCCGTACCAGCGCCGGTGTGATCATGCGCAGATCTCGCGCACCACCGCGTCGAGCACCTCGGTCCCCCACACCAGCCCGGCGATCGGGATGCGCTCGTCGTTGCCGTGGAACATGTCGGCGAACCGGATCCCGGCATCGCGCTCGATCTTGATCGGCGAGAACCCGTACCAGCGCGCGCCCATCTGGGTGAAGTACTTGGCGTCGGTGAAGCCGGGGATCATGTACGGCACCACGACCGAGCCGGGCTCGCGGGCCTCGACCTGGTGCTTGATCGCGTCGTACACCGGCGACGCGATCGGCTCGGTCACCGTCGCCGGCGCCGATCGCATGACCTCGAGCTCGACGTCGGGCCCGAGCACCTCGCGCAACTCGCGCAGCAGATCTTCGTCGGTCTGGCCCGGCAGGGTGCGGCCGTCGATCTCGAACTCGGCGACCCCGGGGATCACGTTGGTCTTGTTGCCGGCGCGCACCACGGTGGCCGACGCGGTGTTGCTGAGCAGCGGCGCGAAGCCGCGCGCCGCGGCGGTGTTGGGCGCGAGCTTGGCCATGCCCGCGAGCAGCCGCGGCCGGGCCAGCAGCCTGATCAGCGGCTGGATCAGCGCCGGCTGCCGCGCGCGGATGCCGGCGATGAAGTCGGCGAGCGGCTTGGTCGGGTGGACCGGCAGCGTGGCGCGGCCGAGCGCCGCGAGCGCCTCGCCGAGCCGGGTGATCGCGCTGTCCGCGCGCGGCATCGAGCCGTGGCCGGGTGTGCCGGTGACCCGCGCACGGATCCAGCACAGGCCCTTCTCGGCGACCTGCACCGGATAGAACGTCGTGTCGCCGAGGTGGAGCGAGAACCCGCCGGACTCGCCGATCGCGAACTCGGCCTCGACCTTGCTGCGATGGTTCTCGACCAGGAACCGCGAGCCGTACGTGCAACCGGCCTCCTCGTCGGCGACGGCGGCGAAGATCACGTCGCGCGACAGCACCGCGCGGGTCACCGCCAGCCGCCGCATGATCGCCGTGCACATCGCCGCCATGTTCTTCATGTCGATCGCGCCGCGGCCCCACAGGCAGCCCTCGTGCTCGTCGCCCGAGAACGGCGGCCGCTTCCACTTCGAGGCGTCGGCCTCGACCACGTCGAGGTGTGCGGTCAGGAGCAGCGGCGGCCGGGCGCCGGTGCCGCGGTGCCGCACGATCAGGTTGGCGCGGCCGGGCGCCGACTCGAGGATCTCGGGGCGGTAGCCGACCTCGGCCAGCGCGCCGGCGAGGTAGTCGGCGCAGATCCGCTCGTTGCCCGGCGGGTTGGTCGTGTCCATGCGCAACAGCGCCTGGCACATCCGGCGGGCTTCCTCTCCGAGCGCCGGCAGGCGCGGCGCGGCGGTGGTCTGCAGCTCCATGGCCTGGACTCTACACCTCGGTGCTGGTCAGTGCCGCGTCAGCGCCTGCTCAGTGCCGGGCGCGGCCGTACGCCGCGGCCTGATCGCGGACGATCGTCACGAGGTTGCCCATGAACAGGCTGGCGTCGACCAGGTGCAGCCCCCACTCGGCGCGCACCTGGCCGCCGGCGACGACATCACCGGGGACGTCTGCCGTGCGTGCCGATCCGGGATCGCCGTGCACGGTGATCGCGAGGTACGTGCCGACCTCGTTCTTCTTGCACTCCGCGGTCACCAGCCCGGGCACGCTGACGAACGGCGTGGCGATGGTCTTGCCCTTGACCCAGTCGACCTGCGAGCTCGCATCGACGATCGCGCTGCGCGTGTTGAAGTAGGCATGCGCGGCGCCCGATCCGCCGCCGAGCGCGGCGGGGTTGACGCACGCGGCCTCGAGCCCCGGTCCGGCGCTCTTGCCGAACAGCGTGGTCGCGGTCGGCGGCGCGGTCGCGCGGAATGTCGCGTACGCGATCGCGCAGCCGGTCTGGCTCGACTTGTGGCACAGCGGCACCGCGCTGAAGTCGCCGCCGACGTCCTTGCCGGCCGGCACCTGCAGCCGCGACCCCATCAAGATCGCCGAGACCAGCTGGTTCTGCACGGGCTTGCCCTCGATCTCGTTCTTGATCAGCGGGATCAGCACGCTCGAGCCCTGGCTGTGGCCGATCAGCACCACGCCGCGACCCTGGTTGTAGTGTGCAAGATAGTAGTTCCAGGCGTCGACGACATCGTTGTAGCCGAGCTTCGGATCGACCGTGCCGGCGAGCGGCTTGCCGGACATCCGGGCCACCAGCGCGGTCAGGGTGAACTGCCGGTACAGCGGCGCGAACGGCCGGCAGACCTGGGCGAACCGCGCGAACTGCGCGGCCACCACGCCGAGCTCCGCGGCCTGGGCCTTCATCGTGGCCACGAGCCCCGGGTCGCGCGACACCGTCGGGTAGACGTAGAAGCAGTCGATCGGCGGCGCCTTGGCCGGCGCGAACTTCTCGACTGTCGTCGCGCCGCTGGCAGCGATCACCGTGGCATCCTCGTTGACGTCGCACGCGGCGTTGTGGCCCGGCAGGCACAGCCAGTTGTCGGCCCGTGCGTAGTCGTTGGGCGCCATCGGCGCGGCCGGGGGCTCGCTCGGCTGCGCCGGCGCTGCGGGGGCCGCCGGCTTGGCGGTCGCGGGCTGGGGCGCCGGTGCAGCGGGCTTCGCTGGTGCAGCGGGCTTCGCGGGCGAGGTCGGCGTCGCTGGCGCGGTCTGGGCCGCGGCGGGCGCAGCGCCGGCGAGCGCGATCAAGAGCAGCGCACACGAGGACGATCTGGACATGGCGGCAGTATGCGCCTGGCGTCGCGTCCCGCCAACGGCGCGGCCGTCCGCCCTCGCGTGCAGGGCAGCAGGGCAGGATGAAGAGCCGGCACGGCGCACCGTGGGAGGGTTCAGCGCGCCGCGCCGGCGAAACAGGAGCGCTCTGTGCCGGCACGAGCCGTCACGAGAGCGGAACAGTCAGGTGCCGGCGCGGCGCACCGTGGGAGGGTTCAGCGCGCCGCGCCGGCATCAGGGGTGAGGATCCGGACGTCTCCGGATCGGTCGGTCAGGACGGGGCCCGGCCGCAGGTTCACGCGCGGTGGGTCATTTCGCCGCGAGCGTGGTGTCGCCCTTGATGTCGAGGAACGGCTCGAGCTTCTTGAACGACTTGTAGCCGAAGCCCTTCACGTGGCGCAGATCCGCCACGCGCTTGAACCCGCCGTTCTTGGCGCGCCAGGCGACGATCCGCTCGGCCTTCGCCGGGCCGACCGTGGGCAACAGCTGCAGCTGGTCCTCGTTCGCGGTGTTGAGGTTCAGCTTGCCGGATAGCTGCTTGTGGCCCGACTTCTTGGCCGGCGGCTCGTCGCCATCGCTGCCCGGCCTCCCGGGTGCCGCCGACGGCTTGGTGACGGCCTGCTGCACCGTCGGTGCGGCGACCGCGGAGCGGGACCAGGTGCCGCCCATGGCGGCGATGAGCAGGGCAACGGCCGCGAGCGGCGCGAGGCGGCGAGACAGCTTGGAAAACATGACGGTCATGACACGGTCCTTTCAGTCAGAGAAACGGGAACAGTGGAGATCACAGCGGAGTGGAATCGATCGGCGGCGGCGGCGGCGCGCCGGGGTCGCCTTGCGTGGCGCGATACGACTCGCGCCGGCGCAGGTCCTCGTCGTCGAGCTCGCGCAACGTGAACTTGAGGTCGCGCGGGACCGCGTCGAGGTACACGTTGATCGACTCGTCCTTGTTGGTATGGGCGGCACCCAGCCGCATCCAGAATTGGCCGCCGTCTCGTTTCGGGATCGCGGCCAGCACCTTGAATGTTCGCTTCTGCACGATGGTCTCCTTCCGACGACGATGCGTCGAGCCGGTGGAGAGCAAGGTCGGTGCCACGCGCAACTCCGCGCGATCACATACGCGCTTGTCCGGGTTTCGTCCG
>DASWRS010000516.1:0-6734 GCA_036403075.1 Kofleriaceae bacterium | reverse complement strand
CCAAGGACGCCAAGGAAGTCCACCTCGTCTGCAACGCGGACGAGTCGGAGCCGGGCACGTGCAAGGACCGGCTGCTGATCTACTGGGATCCGCACCTCTTGATCGAGGGCATGATCATCGCGGCCCACGCGCTCAAGGCGCGGCACAACTACATCTACATCCGCGGCGAGATGATGCGTGAGTACCTCGTCCTCCAGAAGGCGGTCGACGAGGCGTACGCGCGCGGCTACCTCGGCAAGGGCATCCTCGGCACGAGCATCGAGTGCCACCTCACCGTGCATCGCGGCGCCGGCGCGTACATCTGCGGCGAGGAGACGGCGCTCCTGAACTCGCTCGAGGGCCTGCGCGGCCAGCCCCGCCTCAAGCCGCCGTTCCCGGCGGTGAAGGGCCTGTTCGGCAACCCGACGATCGTCAACAACGTCGAGACCCTGATGAACGTCCCGGCGATCGTCGACAAGGGCGGGGCGTGGTTCAACGCGCTCGGCATGGGGAGGTCGGGCGGAACGCGCATCGTGTGCGTCTCGGGCCACGTCAACAAGCCCGGCGTGTTCGAGCTGCCGATGGGCATCACGTTCACCCAGATGATCAATGACATCTGCGGCGGCGTGTGGCGGGGTCGCAAGGTCAAGGCCGTGATCCCGGGCGGCGTGTCGATGCCGCCGCTCGACGCCAGCGAGCTCGACGTGCCGTGCGAGTTCGACGCGCTGCAGACCGACGAGCGGATCAAGCCGGTGATGTTGCGGCCGGGCCAGCCGTTCGATCTCGGCGGCGGCCGTCAGCTGCGCACCATGGCGGGCTCGGGCGGCGTGGTCGTGATGGACGACACCACCGACATCCCGCGGGCGACATGGCGGATCATGAAGTTCTTCGCCCACGAGTCGTGCGGCCAGTGCACGCCGTGCCGCGAGGGCACCGGCTGGCTCGAGAAGGTGTCGCGCCGGGTCGCCGAGGGCCACGGCAAGGCCAGCGACCTCGACCTCCTGGCCAGCATCGCGCATGGCATCGCCGGCAACACGATCTGCGCGCTCGGCGATGCCGCGGCGTGGCCGATGCTCGGCTTTCTCACCAAGTTCCGCGCCGACTTCGAGGCCAAGATCGCCGGCGCCCGGGAAGGGAAAGCGGCATGAGGACCCAGATCGTGACCCGCTTCGCCGCGATTGCCGTGCTCGGCGGCGCCGTGCTCGCCGGATGCACCGCGGCCCCCGTCTCGGAGCCGTGCCCGCCCCCCGTCCAGCTCAAGGTCCGCACCCAGCTGCCAACAGCGACCGCGGTGACGTGCCCGCCTCAGGCCGCCGGGTCTACCGCCGGCTCGGGCGCCGGCTCGGGCGCCGGCTCTGCCGCCGGGTCCTCGGGGGCCGCGGGCGCGGCCGACCGGATCCAGGCCCGCGTCACGTTCGCCGACGGCCGCACCGCGGCGGTTGCGGTCTCGCCCGACGGCAAGGCGATCCTCGGCGTCACGTACAGCCACACCGATCTCGTCGAGTCGTCCGGCAAGGGCGTCGCGGCGCTGTTCTGGATCTTCGCGCTCGCCTCGGTCGGCGGCGCGCTGTTCGTGGTCACGCGGCGAAACCTGATCGCGGCGGTGATGGGCATGGTCGGCAGCTTCCTCGGCATCGCCGCGGTCTACATGCTGCTGTACGCCCAGTTCCTCGCGGTCGTGCAGATGCTGGTCTACGCCGGCGCGATCATGGTGCTGTTCGTGTTCGTCGTGATGATCCTGAACCGGCCCGAGGACGAGCCGGTGTCGCCGTCGGGGCGAGCCGGCCAGGTGCTCGGCGGCCTGGCGATCCTCTACCTGATCATCCGGCTGATCCTCATCCTGATGCAGGTCGAGCCGCCCAACCTCGAGGTCGCGATGGCGGCGCCGCTGCCAACTGCGCAGGGCCACGACTGGGGCTCGATCGCCGCGGTGGGCACCGACCTGTTCGGCCCCGGGCTGTTTCCGTTCGAGGCGATCTCGGTGCTGCTGCTGGTCGCCGTGGTCGGCGCGATCGCGATCGCCCGGCCGATGCACCCCGGCGACGACAACGATACCGACGATGGTGACCCGTCCGGCACGATCGGCCGCGATCCCGCGTCGACCCAAGGCGGTGCCGCATGACCAACCTGTTGTGGAACATCGGCTATGGCCACTTCCTGGTGCTCGCGGCCGTGCTGTTCTTGATCGGCGTCGGCGGCGTGCTGATCCGCCGCAACGCGCTGATCATCCTGATGAGCGTCGAGCTGATGCTCAACGCCGCCAATGTCACGCTGCTGGCGTTCTCGCGGATGTGGGGCGACCTGTCGGCGCACACCTTCGCGCTGATCGTGATCGCCGTGGCCGCCGCCGAGGCGTCCGTGGGGCTCGCGATCGTCGTCGCGGTGTTCCGCGGCCGGCGCAACGTCGAGGTCGACCGCCTCACCACGCTCAGGCACTAGCATGAACCAATCAAGCGTACAGTTCCTCGGGCTGCCGCTGCTGGCGTGGATCCCGCTCCTGCCGCTGGTCGGCGCGCTGTTCAACCTCGTGCTCGGACGGCGGGTGTCCAAGCAGACCGTCCACACCGTCGCGATCGCGGCGGTCGCGGGCTCGTTCGGCCTGGCGATGTTCCTGGTGTTCGGCGAGCTGCTCGCCGAGTACCGCGCCGGGCGCGGTGGCATCGGCATCACGCAGATCGTCTACACCTGGATCGAGGCGGGACCGTTCAAGGCCCAGCTCGCGTTCCGGCTCGACACGCTGTCGGCGGTGATGATCCTGATCGTCACCTTCGTCGGCACGCTGATCCACATCTACTCGACCGGGTACATGGCGCACGACCCGCGCTACAGCGCGTTCTTCGGCTACCTGAACCTGTTCACCGGCTCGATGCTGATCCTGGTCCTGGCCGCGAACCTGCCGGTCATGTTCATCGGCTGGGAGGGCGTCGGCCTGTGCTCGTTCCTGCTGATCGGCTTCTGGTACGAGAACGACGCGTTCGCCAGCGCGGGGCGCAAGGCGTTCGTGGTCAACCGGATCGGCGACTTCGCGTTCCTGCTCGGGATGTTCCTGCTGTTCTGGGCGACCAAGAACACCAGCCTGGGCGAGGGCGGGAGCCTGGACTTCCTGGCGCTCAAGAACCCCGCGGTCGGTCCAGCGTACACCGCCGGGTTCTGGGGCGGTGAGCGGCTCGCGGCGGCCGCCGGGATCCTGCTGTTCATCGGCGCGTGCGGCAAGTCGGCCCAGCTGCCGCTGTTCGTGTGGCTGCCCGACGCGATGGCCGGCCCGACGCCGGTCTCGGCGCTGATCCATGCCGCGACCATGGTGACCGCCGGCGTCTACATGGTGTGCCGGATGTCGTTCCTCTACGCGTCGTCGACCACGGCGCTGATCGTGGTCGCGACGGTGGGCCTCCTGACCGCGCTCGCCGCGGCGTTCATGGCGTTCGCCCAGACCGATCTGAAGAAGGTGCTGGCGTACTCCACCGTGTCCCAGCTCGGCTTCATGTTCGTCGCCGCCGGCACCGGCAACTGGACCGCGGCGATCTTCCACCTCGGCACCCACGCGTTCTTCAAGGCCTGCCTGTTCCTCGGCGCCGGCTCGGTGATGCACGCGGTCGAGCACGCGGGGTCGGCGACGCCGGGTGACATCATGACGATGGGCGGGCTGCGCCGCCGGCTGCCGATCACCCACATCACGTTCCTGATCTCGTGCCTGGCGATCGCCGGCATCTTCCCGTTCTCGGGGTTCTTCTCTAAGGACGAGATCCTCGCCGGCGCGTTCGCGGTGACCCCGCCGGGCTGGCCGGCGGCCTACGGCAAGGTGCTGTGGTTCGGCCTCCTGGTCGGCGCGCTCGGCACCGCGTTCTACATGTGGCGGCTGTACTTCCTGGTGTTCGCGGGCGAGAGCCGGTCCGAGCCGGCCCGGCACGCGCACGAGTCGCCGCCGTCGATGACGGTGCCGCTGATCGTGCTCGCGGCGTTCGCCACGTTCATCGGCTGGCTCGGCCTGCCGCACTTCGAGCACCTCGAGCTGCCCGGGTTCACGCACGCGCTGGCGCGCTGGCTCGAGCCGAGCGTGACCGGCGAGTGGTACGCGTCCGGGCTGCCCGGCGAGCCGGCGATCGCCGGCCACCTGGCCAACGGCACCACGGCGGTCCTGCTCGTGGTCGCGCTCGCGGTCGCGATCTCGGGGATCGCCGGCGCCTGGCTGTTCTACGGCCGCGGCCCGTCGCGGACCGTCGAGCAGTGGACCGAGCACGGCGGGTTCGCCTCGGTCTACCGCGCGTCGAAGGCCAAGCTGTGGTTCGACGAGATCTACGACGTGATCATCGTGCGGCCGTTCAAGGTCGTGGCGCGCGGGCTGTTCGAGATCGTCGATCGCTTCGTGGTCGACACGGTCGCGGTCAACGGCTCGGCGTTCGTGATCGGGATCTTCGGCCGGGTCTCGCGCTGGTTCCAGAACGGCAACGTCCAGCGCTACCTGGTCGGCGTCGTGGTCGGCGGCGCGCTGATCTTCCTGATCAGCGACTGCCGCAAGAAGCCGACGTTCGAGTACACGATCGTCGGCAACCAGATCCAGCTCCACGCCGATCCGGGGTCCGGCATCGCCGGCGCCGCCAAGATCTACTGGGACCTCGACGGTGACGGCCAGAAGGACCGGGATCCGGCGCGGCCGGGCGAGCTGCTCGACAAGCGCGACGTCACCGTGACCGGCTACGACGGGCCGATCACGATGTGGGTCGAGGACCCGATCACGCGCCGCGAGGTCAAGGTGACCCGCACGATCAACCTCAACGACGCGAGGACCTGGTGGCCGCCGCCCGCCGAACGGCCGCCGGCGGCGTCCGGCTCGGCCGCCGCGCCCGGCGATCGGCCCCTCGACCCCCAGGGAGCGAAATAACCATGCTCGGTGGTGGCTTCGTCCTTCCGCTGATCCTCGCGCTGCCGCTGGTCGGCGCGATCTTCGTGATGTGCACGCCCAAGACCGAGACCTCGCTGCACCGCGGGCTCGGCATGACGTTCACGGTGATCACGTTCCTGGTGTCGCTGTTGATGCTGCGCTACTTCAACCCGAAGGAGGCCGGGTTCCAGCTCGTGTTCGACATCGAGTGGATCCCGGTGCTCGGCGCGCACTTCAAGACCGGCGTCGACGGCATCTCGGTGTTCCTGGTGCTCCTGACCACGGTGCTGATGCCGCTGACCCTGCTCGGCACCGGCCGCGAGGTCGAGCGCAACGTCCGCGAGTTCATCGCGGCGATGCTGGTGCTCGAGACCGGCATGCTCGGCGCGTTCGTCGCGCTCGATCTGTTCCTGTTCTACGTGTTCTGGGAGGTGATGCTGATCCCGATGTACCTGCTGATCGGCATCTGGGGCGGGCAGCGCCGGCTCTACGCGTCGATCAAGTTCGTGGTCTACACGATGGTCGGCTCGCTGCTGATGCTGGTGGCGATCTTCTACGTCTACGTCCGGGCCGGCGCGGTGCTCGGCGTCTACACCACCGACCTCGAGCGGCTGCTCGGCGTCGCCCTGCCGTACGGCGCGCAGACCTGGTGCTTCGCGGCGTTCGCGCTCGCGTTCGCGATCAAGGTCCCGCTGTTCCCGCTGCACACCTGGTTGCCGGACGCGCACGTCGAGGCGCCGACCGCGGGCTCGGTGATCCTGGCGGGCGTGCTGCTCAAGTTCGGGATCTACGGCTTCCTGCGCTACGCGATCCCGCTGTTCCCGCACGGCGCGGTGGTCTGGGCTCCCACGATCGCGATCCTGTCGGTGATCGGCATCATCTACGGCGCGTTCGTCGCGTTCGCCCAGGACGACGTCAAGAAGCTGGTCGCGTACTCGTCGGTGTCGCACCTCGGGTTCTGCGCGCTCGGCGTGTTCTCGCTGACCACGTACGGCATCTCCGGATCGATCTACGCGATGCTGTCGCACGGCCTGACCACGGGCGGGCTGTTCCTCGGGATCGGCGTCCTGTACACGCGGCGCCACACCCGGCGGCTCGCCGAGTACGGCGGGATCTGGAAGCAGATGCCGGTGTTCGCGGGGCTGTTCCTGATCATCACCATGGGCTCGGCCGGGCTGCCGGCGCTGTCGGGCTTCGTCGGCGAGTTCCTGACCATCCTGGGGACGTTCATCGCCGGCGACACGCTGCCGCAGGGCTACTCGCTGCCGATGCCGCGCCTGCTCGGCGGGCTGGCCGCGACCGGCGTCGTGCTCGGCGCGGTCTACCTGCTCTGGATGTTCCAGAAGGTGTTCTTCGGCAAGCTCGACAAGGCCAAGAACGGCCGGCTGCCCGACCTCGATGGCCGCGAGCTCGCGACGTTCGTCCCGCTGGTGATCGGCATCTTCTTGATGGGGATGTTCCCGCGGCCGCTGCTCGCGGTGATGGAGCCGTCGGTCAACAAGCTGATCCGCGACTTCGGCCGCCGCGTCCCCGAGTGTGACGGGCCGCCGCACGTGTTCGGCGTGACCACCCGGTGCGAGCAGTTGACCGCGCCCAAGCCGGACGCGGCCAAGACGGCCGGTGCCGCTGGCGGCAGCGCCGGCAGCGCCGCACGTGGGGTGGCACCGACGGCGACGGGCGCGATGCCCCCCGGCGGGGCGGCACCGACGGCGACGGGCGCGAGACCTCCCGGTGGGGCGGCCCCCGGGGCACCGGCAGCACCCGCACCTGCCGGCGCGGGCAGCGCGGGCGGATCTGCCGCCGGCAGCGCGGGCGCTGGGAGGCCCACGCCATGACGTTCGAGACCACCGACCTGGGCTACCTCGTTCCGTACCTC
>DASWRS010000515.1:0-5122 GCA_036403075.1 Kofleriaceae bacterium | reverse complement strand
GCGCCGCGATCGCTGCGCACAGGGTGATCGATCGAAGGAAGCCTTCTGTCCAGGTCAAGCGAGCTTGTAATGACGGGGTCGTGGAGCTCATGGTTGAGCGAGGTCACAGAGCAAGAACTGGTACAGCGCGCGAGCTATCGATCGGCAAAGTCCGGCACTGCATAGGGTCGCCCGGTCTCAATCGATCAGGCGTAACGAACGGCGTAGATCGGCGGCAGTGGTGCAGCGCCATGCGACCGTGGTCGTCCGCTATTACGGAGTGCATGGTACCTCGCGGGCTTCATTGCCGGGCCCGTGACCCAGGCGACGGGCGACGGTGTTCGTGGGATCTGAGCTCGCAGCACGGGGACGAGCTCATCGTGTCGCGCGCGATCGCTCGGCAGCAGACGCGGGCCGGATGGGACGGGCTCGCCCGCGAGATATGCGCGCCACCAGCGCGTCGAGATCGCCCAGGCTTCGAGCGCCAGCTGGAGCGTCTCGTCGTCCACGGGGACCAGGTCGAACGTGTCGGCGTACTCGTCTCCCTCGTGGTCGAAGACAGAACTGTACGCGTGGGGTCGGCCGTCAAAGTCTGCGATGCCACCCCGCGGACCATCGTGGTAGTCCGCCATCTGGCCGAGTGCTGCGGAAGCGTGAACGGCCGAGGTGCAGCGGCATTGTCGAGCTATCAGCGGTCCGGCTGTACGAGCCCGCAGATCTGACCAACGACCGAGCTGTCGGGTCGACAGGACCAGCCTCGCGCCTGATACCAGAGCGGGCCAATGAGAGGATCGTCGGTGAATTTTCCAGTGTCGAGCTGCCAGCCCAGCTCCCCCGCCGAGTGAGGGGCGGCAAGTAACTCGCGGCGCCCATCGCGCTGGACCCGCACAGAAGGCTTTCCCGTGGATCGATAGAGAATTACAATGACAAAGTCCGTGAGCTCCGCCGTGGGAGCCTTTCGCCTCACGTCCGGCGGAATGGCTACCACCGCAGCTGCGACGAGCTCTCCTGCAGGCTCCGGGTGCTGAATTTCTACGGTTCCCTTGGCTTGCTCATCCGCGATGAACCGATCGTCGCCGTTCAGCCCCTGCGGCCCGAGGACCCCGGCGTTCACAATGTCGACTCGCATGTGGCGCGAGGCCCATCCATCGCCGGCGGCCCGTCGCATGTCCCCCAGGATCCACCGGGCGGCCGTGTTGTCGGTGATCGCGTCGCGCGTGAGATTCAGCCATCGAACCGGCGTCGCTGGTCGTCGCGGCTCGAGAAAGTCAGGCGGCGGCGCCGGTGAGACATTGCGAGAGCGCCAATACAGCTCCCAGGCGTCGCTTCCGGTCTGGCTCTCCGGCGAACTCCGCTCGTTGTGTGGCGGCGATGTTTCGACCGGTGTGATGAGCTGCCCCGGTGAACCTGATGCGCAACCCAAGCCCATGCCCACGCAAAGTGACCAGGACGCGATCCTAACCCATCTCATGGCGATGCCCGCAACGGTATCACACGTATCAGGCACTGCCCTGCGTGTCTCGCCGTGTTCACGGTGCGAACGGGACCGCGTCGCCGCAGTTCCGGCGCCGGGGTCGGCGCGCGTCGCGGGCATCCGCTCGACCGCACGTGGCTCGAGCCCGAGCGTTGCAGCCAACGTCGGCGATCCCCCCGCTCCCCAGCTGGATTGGCGCTGTCGAGCGCGGCTTGCTTGGAGTTCCCGGGAGGTTCCCAGGGGGGTGCCGATTCTCAAGCACCTCGCGACCCGCCCACGCGATCTCGGTGCGATCGGAGCTGGGGTAGGGGAGAACCGGAACGTACCGAAACGCGTCGCTGCATGCACATGTTTGCCGCCGGTGCTCGCCCGGCGATCCGGGCGGGTGTGGCAGCGTAGCGGCATGCGTAGAGCGGTCCTGATGAACCTGGCGATGATGGCGGCGTGCGGTTCCCGGGCCGCGCCGCCGCTCCCCGTGCCTGCCCGCACGACCACGGCGACCCGCGCACCGCCGCGACCAGCCCCGGTGACCCCCGCCGTCGAGCGCGAGGACTTCGAGGGCACCGCCGCGGGTAGCTTGCCCGCCGGCTGGCGGGTCATCGGCCAGCCGAAGGGCCTGATCGCCGGCGCGACCGCCGTGGAGACCGGCACGGCGCTCGAGGTCACGACCAGTAGCACCGGCGGAACCCTCCGGAGGAGCGTCGATGTCGCGCGGTTTCGCGGCCAGCGGATCCGGGTCAGCGCGCGGATCCGGTGTGTCGCGCCGTGCAGCCTGGGGTTGGCCACCATCGGTGTGGACATCGCGCGGCCCGGCACCGGCGGGATCGACCGGATTCGCAGCCACGAGATCGACCAGGAGACCTGGCAGGACTACCAGGGCGTCGGTGACGTCGCGTCCGACGCGACCGGGATCGAGATGGTGATCCACGCGGATCGCGCGATCACGTTCCAGGTCGACGACCTCGCAATCCGCGCGATCGCCGCGGCCGGCGCCGGGGACGAGCCGCCTCGCCCGCTCGACGCACGTGGCCTCGACAACGTGGTCGCGTTTGCCCGGCTGTACGGCATCGTGCGCTACTTTCACCCCAGCGACGAGGCGGCGGCGCTCGACGAGCCGGCCTGGGAGCGGTTCGTCGTTCGCGGGGTCCGCGAAGTCGAGCGAGCGCCCGACCCGGCCGCCCTGGTCGCCCGGCTGAGGGACCTGTTCGCGCCGATCGCGCCGTCGGTGGTCATCTACCGCGACGGCGACGCAGACCCCGCTGCCGCGCCGGCCGAGGCCGCCACGCTGCACTGGATCCATCGCGGGCTCGGCATTCGGCCCGACAGCGTGTATCACAGCACGCGCGGGACCAGCATGGTCAGCGGAGAGCTCGCGCTCAGCACCTCGATCGACGCGGCATCGCTTCGCGGCAAGACCATCAAGGTGGTCCTCCGCGCACGCGGCCAGGTCAGCGGTGGCGCGGAGGTCCGCGTGTGGGCCGCAGAAGTCCGGCGCGGCGGAAAGCGCGGCGTCTATGTCGCGCCGGATGATCAGCCTCCGATCGGGCCGTCATGGACGGAGATCCCGGTCGAGCTTGGCGTCTCTGCAGACAGCGAATCGATCCGGCTCGGCGTGTCCGTGAGCGGCGATGCCGACGTCTGGCTCGAGCTGCCGACGATCGTCGCCAGCGGCGCATCGGCCAAGCTTCCGGGCTGGGGAGCGCCCGGCGCGACGCTCGCGGCGTCGTGGGACAGATCCGGAAGCGGGTTTACGACCAGCATCGAGGCGCACCCGTGCGAGCCGCATCGCACCTGCGTGCACGCGCGTCCGGAGCGAAGCGAGCGACCGGACCTGCGGCCGTGGACCGGCGCGCTCGGCGGCGGGGTCAGCGCGCAGGTCCCGATCGCGCTGGCGACGCGGGACGGCAAGACGCTTCCGCCGGGGACGGCGCTGCCGCCGGGGGGGCGGCGACGCGCTGGTCGCCACGGATCGCGCGACGCGGCTCACCGCCGTGATCATCGGCTGGAACGTGCTCCAGCACTTCTACCCGTACTTCGACGTGGCCGGCACCGACTGGATGCCCGAGCTGCCGGCCGGTCTGCGGAAGGCCGCGGTCGATGATGGCCCGGCCGCGCTGCTCGCGACCCTGCGCCGCATGATCCACGACCTGCACGACGGGCACGGCAGCGTGGCGCACGCGATCGAGGACTGGCCGTGGCGGGGCCCGTGGTTGTGGGAGAGGGTCGAGGGCGAGCTCGCGATCACCCAGGTCGGCGACGATTGCCGCTGCGATCTCGCGCCGGGCGACGTCGTGACCGCGATCGACGGCGTGCCGACCACGCAGGCGGTCGCCGCGGCCGCGGCGGCGGTGTCGGGCGCGACCGAGCAGCTCCTGTGGGAGCGCGCGCTGCGCCGGCTGCGCTCGGGGCCCGAGGGCGGTCGACGGAGCATCACGGTCGAGCGCGCGGGTCGCGCACACGACGTCGAGGTGCCGCTGGTCGAGGCGAGCCTGGCTCCCGTCGAGGACCGGCCGCCGAGCGGCGCAGAGATCGCTCCCGGGATCCGCTACGTCAACCTCGACAAGGCGACGGCCGAGGAGTGGAGCAAGATCCTGCCTGACCTCGCGACCGCGAAGGCGGTGGTCTGCGACATGCGCGGCTATCCGAACTTCAATCTGTCCGAGCCGCTGGCGCACTTCACGCGGCAGAAGCTACGCAGTGCTCACTGGAACATTCCATTTTCGGTGCGCCCGGACCGCGAAAACATGACGTTCACGGCGAGCGACTGGAGCGTGCAGCCTGCCGCACCGTCGATCGAGCACGTCGTGTTCCTGACGGACGGGCGCGCCGTCAGCGCGGCGGAGACCTTCATGGGGATCGTCGAGGCCCACAAGCTCGGTCCGATCGTCGGCAGCGCGACGGCAGGGACCAACGGCAACATCAATCCATTCTATCTGCCCGGCAATTTCCTGATCTGGTTTACCGGGATGAAGGTACTCAAGCAGGATGGCAGCCGCCTTCACGGCGTCGGCATCTTGCCGACCATCCCGGCGAGCCGGACGCTGGCGGGCGTGGCCGCGCGCCGCGACGAGGTGCTCGAGGCCGGGATCGAAGCGGCGCGACAGCTCGCCGCTCGACCTGCCAGGAAGCGGTGATCGCCCTCCCGCGCGCTGCGCGGGTCACAGCACCGGGGCCTGGACCGCGGCGCGAAGTCGCACAGACCGCCTCGAGTGCAACCGAGGTCGCACACCCATTCGACGACCTCTTCGCCTCGATTCCCGCTGCGATCGCCCCCGATGGTCGGGTCGCGCCGCGCTTGCCCGCGTAGTCGTGTCCGCGGAACGCCTCGCGCTTACGCGAACGTCGACGTGCAGCCACAGCGGGTGGCAGCGGGACGATCAGCTCGGAGCCAACGCGAAGCCGATGAAGGAGGTCTTCTCGGAAGCGTCCAGCGGCGACGTCGGCGTCGAGTTGTGCCAGCTCGCCGCGATGATGCGCACGGACAGCTGACGCTCGGTGTTCTCGCCGAAGCGCGAGATGGTCTGTGTTTGAAGGAACCTGAGTACCGGTTGGCCCGTGTATCAGGACGGGCAGAAAGCGCTCACGCCCTTTTGCATCGGGGCCGCGAGCGATTGCGATGTCTCTCGCCTTCGAGAGCTCGAGGAGCGTCGCCAGGTCGGATGCCTTGGT
>DASWRS010000514.1:0-34309 GCA_036403075.1 Kofleriaceae bacterium | reverse complement strand
CCGCGACGCGGTGAACAACAAGAAAGATCTGATCGATCGTTATCGCGTCGATCACCCGGGCGTGCAGCCCTACGAAATCCTGCAGGTGCTCGAGCACGCGGTGCAGGAAGCATGCGGCGCGGTGTTCCGGCGCGCACAGGCCGAGCCCGACAAGCGCGGCATGGGCACGACCGCCACGGTGCTGATGATCGCGGGCACCGGCGATCACCTGCGCGGCTTCATCGCGCACGTCGGCGACAGCCGCGTCTACCTCGCGCGCCAGAACCAGTGCCACGTGCTGACCGAGGATCACTCGCTGATGAACGAGCTGGTGCGCCGCGGCAAGCTCAACCGCGAGCAGATCGAGAGCTCGCCGTACAAGCAGTACAAGAACGCGGTGACGCGCGCGGTCGGCGTGTACAGCTCCGTCGAGGTCGACACCTTCGACTTCGACATCCTGCCCGGTGATCGCTTCCTGCTGTGCTCCGACGGCATGTACGCCTACGTCGACGAGGACGAGCTCCCCAAGCAGCTCGCCGACGGCGAGGTCAAGGACGTGCCGCGAAAGCTCGTCGAGCTCGCCAACCACGGCGGCGGCCACGACAACATCACCGCCGTCGTCGTCCGGATCGGCGAGACCTCGTCCACCGAGCTCGCGCCGCGCACCACCGAGGTGTCCCTCAAGCTCGAGGTCTTGAAGGGCATGCAGATGTTCCGGTACATGTCCTACAAGGAGCTGGTCCGGATCTCCAACATCGCCGAGATGATCGAGCTGGCGACCGATCAGGTGATCTTCTCGACCGGCCAGCCCGGCGACGCGATGTACGTGGTGCTGTCGGGCGCGGTCAAGCTCAGGAAGGCCGACACCGTCGTCGCCGAGCTGACCCGCGGCGCCCACTTCGGCGAGATGGCGCTGGTCGATCGCTCGGTCCGCTCGCTGACCGCGACCGCCACCGAGGGCACGCGGCTGGTCGTGATCCACCGCAAAGACTTCTACGAGATCATCAAGCGCGAGCCGGCGCTCGCGACCAAGATGCTGTGGAGCTTCGTCCAGGTGCTCGGCGCCCGGCTGCGCAAGACCACCAACGACCTGTCCGACGCGCTGCACGGCGATCGCCACGGCCAGGAGACCGAGTCCGAGAACCTGTTCCAGGACTGAGCTCGCCGGTTGCTCGCCAGGCGCAGCCGGCCTCCGCGCGGGCGATCGAATGTTCGACGTCGCTCGAGCCAGCCCCTCGCCGTCAAGGTACGTTCGCGATCCACCGCGCCGACGTCCCTGCCGCGAGCCTTGCCGTCGGTGCTCCGAGGCGAGTCCACATGGTGCATCGTGAACCTCTGCAGATCGTCGAGCGCGCCCTGTTCGCGCTCGCCCTGACCGCGTGCAGCCACGCCGCGCCGGCCGCGCTCTCCGCGCCGTCCGCGCCCGGGCCGCGCATCGTCGCGCTGATCTCGGCCAGCGCCGAGTGGAAGATCGTCCGGGCCCAGCTGCCCGAGGCGCCGCGACACGACACCCCGTTCGGCGAGTGGCTCGTCCACCGGATCGGCGGCGAGGACGTCGTGTTCTTCCACGGCGGCTACGCCAAGGTCTCGGCCGCGGGCTCGACGCAGTACGCGATCGACCGCTGGCACCCGGCGCTGCTCGTCAACCTCGGCACCTGCGGCGGCTTCGGCGGCGAGCGCAAGGTCGGCGACATCGTGCTCGCGACCGACACGATCATCTACGACATCGTCGAGCGCATGGGCGATCCCGACGAGGCGATCGAGGACTTCCACACCCGGCTCGACACCGCGCGCTGGCCCGCCCGGCTCGCCGGCCGCGTCGTCCGCGCCCCGCTGATCTCCGCCGACGGCGACCTCGATCCGGCCGCGGTCACCGCGCTCCACGCCAGGTTCCACACCGGCGCCGGCGACTGGGAATCCGGCGCGATCGCCTGGGTCGCCTCGCACAACCACACGCCGGTGCTGATCTTGCGCGGCGTGACCGACGTGATCGACGCCGCCGGCGACGATCCGACCTACCACGCTCCGGGAGCCTGGGAGCGCGCGAGCATCGCGGTCATGGCCTCGCTGATCGCACTGCTCGGCGACGCGCTGCCGGACCTCGCAGGCCACGCAGCCGTCCCCGCGGCGCCGTGAAGCTCGCCTTCCAGGGAATCCCGCCGCAGCACTAACGATTGGCGGCGACCGGCCGATGCCTCCGGGACAAGGTTCTCAACCTCGGGAAGGCAACGCTCTCATGAACTATGTCAGGCATATTGGAGCCGTCGGTGCGATTCTGATCGCGACCTCGATCGGCTGCGGCGATAACGGGCCGCCCACGACCGAAGCGATCGGACAGATCCAGATCGTCGTCGCTCCAAGCCCCGGTGATGTCACGGCGATCCATGTCGCGGTGACCAGCCCCGACTTCACCGGCTCGGTCGATACCGACCTCGTCAAGCAGCCGGATCAATCCTGGCTTGGCACCGTGCTGGACGTGCCGCCCGGCGCCGGCCGCACCGTCACCGCAGAGGCGTTCGACATCGACCACACCAACACCTTCGAGGGCATCGCGACCAATGTCACCGTCTTCGCCGGCAAGCTGACCAGCGTCGTGATCACGCTGAAGCCGACCGCGGACGGCATGGGCCCCGGCCTCAACACGCCGCCACACTTCATCTCCCTGATCCATCCCAGCTCGATCCTGTCCAACCAGACGGCCACGCTGTTCGCGGCGGCGGCCGATCCCGATACCAACGCCCTGCTGACCTACACCTGGAGCGTGCTCCAGGGCGGCGGCACCGTGTCCAACGAGGTCATCTCCAACCAGACCCCGGGCAACGCGGTGTCGACCGTGTACACCCCGGTGACCGGCTTCACCGGCTTCGCGCTGCTCCAGGTCTCGGTCACCGACGGCGTCGCCACCACGACCACCACGTTGCCGCTCGCCGTCGGCGCCGGTCTGGTGCCGGACATCGCCTTCGACGTCCTGCCGGATCTCACGATCTCGTCGGTCCAGCGCCAGTCGCTGATGCCGGGTGGCACCAGCGATATCCAGTTCACGCTCACCAACCCGGTGCAGCCGTGGACGCCGACGACGATGCACGTGCACACGAGCTGGAGCGATTCGTGCGGCGGCACGTTCGACGCCGCTCCCGAGGACCTCGACATCGATCGCGGTGACCACGCGAACCGCACGGTCACCTACACCGCCCCGTCGAGCCAGCCGGACGGGGTCACGCGCTGCCGGCTCACGCTCACGCTGGTCGACCCCGCCAACGTCCAGCAGACGTCCACGATCGACGTCTGGATCGACCCGCCGATGGTCATGTTCGTGTCCAGCGTCCCGGTCGCTGGCGACAGCTTCGGCGGCTTGTGGGAGGCTGCGGACGCGTTCTGCCAGAGCCTCGCGGACTCGCCGACGGCGGTCGTGCCCCCGGGCATCTACCACGCGCTGATCAGCTTCGACGAGATCAGCGCCAAGGATCGCCTGGTCGACGCGCCCTACATCCGCATCGACGGCACGCCGATCGCCCGCAACAAGGCGGAGCTGTTCAGCATCGACCTGCTGAACGCGATCCGTGTCAACGAGCACAATAGCTTCGACGGCGTCTCGGCGGTGTTCACCGGGACCAATGGGGACGGGTCGAAGGGAACGAACTGCCTCAACTGGACCTCGCACGACATCGATGACACCTCGACGGCGGGTATCAACGCCACCCTCGCGAACCCGAACTGGACGAACAGCGGCACGTTCACCTGCTCCGCGCAGCTGCCGATCTACTGCGTCCAGCAGCCCGACACCAACCCCCTGTAATCGTCAGCGGCGCTGCCGGCACGACCCTCAGCGCTCGATCACCACCGCCCTCGCCCGACCGCGGCGTCTGGCTCTTCCTCCCCCGGGATGAACCAAGCAGACCTCGTGGCCGGGCGTCGCCGCGTCGATGCCGCCCGGCGGCATCGCGGCGCTCCTGCGGGCTAGCCGCCCAGCTTCGCGATCACGTCCGGCGGCGCCTGCACCAGCTCGATCAGCACGCCTTCGCCCGACAGCGGCGCCTGCTCGTTGCCCCGGGGGTGGAGGAAGCAGACGTCATGGCCGGCGGCGCCGCGGCGGATGCCGCCCGGCGTGAACCGCATGCCCTGCTCGGTGAGCCAGGCGACCGCGGCGGGCAGGTCATCGACCCAGAGGCCGACGTGGTTGAGCGGCGGCTCGTGGACCTTGGGCTTGCCCTGCGCGTCGATCGGCTCCATCAGGTCAATCTCGACCCCGGCGAGCGCGAGGATGTCCTCGTCGACGTTCTCGCGCTCGCTGCGGAACGTGCCGGTCACGCCGACGCCGAACAGGTCGACCCACAGCCGGCGCAGCGCGGCCTTGCTCGGCCCGCCGATCGCGATCTGCTGGACCCCGAGCACGCGGAACGGCCGGGTCATCGATCCGGTCATCGCCGCGGCTCCGCGCGGACCTCGGCCAGGGTGCGCAGCCCCGGCCGCGGCGCGTTGACCAGGATCGCCATGTTCCCCGACGGGTGCTGGTTGTCGCGCATCAGCTGGTGGCACGCGGCGGTCTCGTCGAACGCGAAGGTCCGCGACAGGCAGGGATCGACCTTGCCGGCGATCACCAGCTCGTTGACGCCGCGCGCCTGGTCGTCGTTGGCGAAGTGCGAGCCCTGGAGCCGCTTCTGGCGCATCCAGTGATAGCGCAGGTCGAGCGTGGCGTTGTAGCCGGTGGTGCCGGCGCAGATCACGACCATGCCGCCGGTCTCGCACATGAAGCACGACGTCGGCAGCGTGGTCTCGCCCGGGTGCTCGAACACGATCGTCGGGTTCTTCTTGTCGCCGAGCGCGGCCCAGAACGCGCTGCCGAACGCACGCGCGCCCTTGAGCCACAGGTTGTACTCGATGTCGTCGGACCAGCGCGGCAGCTTGCCCCAGTGGTCGAACTGGCGGCGATCGATCACGCCGACCGCGCCGAGGGTCTTGCAGAACTCGTTCTTCGAATCGCCCGAGACCACGGCGACCGGCCGCGCCCCCGCGGCGCGAGCGATCTGGATCGCCATCGAGCCCAGGCCGCCGGCGCCGCCCCAGATCAGCACCGGCTCGCCGGCGGTGACGACGTTGGGCGCCCAGCCGTACAGCATGCGGTACGCGGTGGCGGCGACCAGCATGTACGCCGCCGCCTGCTCCCACGTCAGGTGCGGCGGCTTGGGCAGGCACTGGTGGTCCTGGACCCGGGCGTACTGCGCGAAGCTGCCCCAGTTGGACTCGTAGCCCCAGATCTTCTGGGTGGGCGCCAGCATCGGATCCTTGCCGGCGACGATCCACGGATCGTCGGCGTCCCACATCCCGCAGTGCACGACGACCTCGTCGCCGACACGGACGCTGGTGACCGCGGAACCGACCGCCCAGACCACGCCGCTGGCATCGGAGCCGCCGATATGGAAGTCCCAGCCCGCCTCAGAAGCCGGCGGGCTGGGATCGGTGACACGGGGGCGCTCGCCCTTCTTCTGCCGGGTCTTGATCACGTCGATGGGGATCCCCATCGCGGCCCAGACGTTGTTGTAGTTGACGCCGGCGGCCATCACGTAGACCAGCACGTCGTGCGGGCCGAGCTCGGGGACGGCGACCGCCTCGAGCTGGAACGCATCGCGCGGCTCGCCGAACCGAGTGGCGCGAATGACCTGTGCGAGCATCTTGGCCGGCACGACGCCGAGCTCGGGCACCTCGCCCAGCTCGAGGATCTCGGTGGACATGGTCAGGGCAACATTCGACACGATGCGTTAGCCTACGACATCTCGCGCGGTGTGATCATCCGCGCCGCTCGCAAGTCGTCGCGAGCACGCCGGACCGCCCGGACCACCGGACCGCGCGACGGCACCGAGCGCCGGAGCGACCCGAGCCGCCCGAGCGCTGAGGCACCGGCGCACGCCGGACCGGCCGTGAGAGCGTTATCAGCGAGCCGGCGCGGTCACTCGACGTTGTCGGGCTCGATGAAGCTCCATCGGACCTCGGGGACCCGCGCCTTGAGCGCGCGCTCGAACGCGTTGATCGCGTCGACCAGCGCATCGGTCTCCATGCCCGGCCGGAACTTCAGCTTGGCCGCGACGACGATCTCGCCCGGGCCCTGCTGCAGGGTCAGCACGTTGAGCACGCGCTCGACGTTGGGATCGATCTCGGCAAGCTCCTCGAACGACTTCAGCAGCGATGGGTCGGCGGCCTCGCCGACCAGCAGGCTCTTGACCTCGCGCGCCAGGAACATCGCGACCACCACCAGCACCACGCCGATCGCGATCGAGCCGCCGGCGTCCCAGCGGCCGTCCCCGGTGGCGTACGCCAGGCCGAGCGCGGCCATCGCGAACACGAGGCCGAGCACCGCGGCGCTGTTCTCGCCGAACACGACGATCAGGTCCGAGTCCTTGGTGTCGCGCAGGTAGCGCACGAACCCGGTGGTGCCGCGGCGCTGGTTCATCACCCGGATGTTGCCGAGCGTCGACCAGCCCTCGAGCACGAGCGACACCAGCAGGATGACCAGCGCGATCGTGACGTCCTCGACCGGCTCGGGGTGCCGGATCTTGTGCACGCCCTCGTAGATCGAGAACACGCCCCCGCCGAAGAACAGGAGCAGCGCGACGATGAACGAGTAGAAGTACATCGCCCGGCCATAGCCCAGCGGGTGGGTCCGGTCCGGCGGCCGCCGCGTGGCGTGCACGCCCTTGAGCAGGAGCAGCTGGTTGCCGCAATCGGCGAACGAGTGCAGGGTCTCGGCCAGCATCGCGCCCGAGCCGGTGAGGAACGCGGCGACGCCCTTGGCGACCGCGATGACCACGTTGACCGCGAGCGACTTCAGGATCTCGCCGGTCGACTCGCCCGCCGACATGTCTACTTGATCACCCTGGACAGCGCGCGGAACTCGTCGGACCCGGCGCGGCCGAGCAGGTCGAACACGCAGACCTCGGTCGAGGTGACGATCGCGCCGGCGCGCGCCAGGAGGCCGAGGCCGATCTCGCGGTTGGCCGGCGTCCGGCTGCACACGGCATCGGCGCAGACGTGGACGTCCCAGCCACGGGCCGCGAGATCGCGCGCGCTCTGGTAGACGCAGACGTGGGTCTCCATCCCGCACACGATCCACTGGTCGCGGCCGAGCCCGGGCGCCAGCGCGGCGAACGCCGGCGCCGCCGCGGCCGAGAACTCGAGCTTGTCGAAGCGGTGGACCCGCCGGGCCGCGGCGACCGCGTCCTCGATCGGCCTGGCCGTGACGCCGAGCCCGCGCGGGTACTGCTGGCTGACCACGATCGGCAGGCCGAGCTGGTCGGCCGCCTGGATCAGGATCACCGAGTTTCGCATCACGGCCGCCAGCGCGTCCTCGGGCATCGCGGGAAGCAGCCGGTCCTGGATATCGACCACCAGCAGCGCGGCGCGGCTGCGCGACAGCGGCGCGATCACGACGCTCCTTTGGCCGCACCGCCGGCCGCGCCGCCGGCGGACAGCGTGGCGAGCGCGTCGGCGAGCCGCTGGCGCCGCGACTGCTCCTCGGCGAGCCGGCCGCGCTGCTCGGCGACCACGTCCTCCGGGGCGCGGGCCAGGAAGTCGGCGTTGCCGAGCTTCTTGTCGAGCATCGCGATCTCCTTGTCGGCCTTGGCGATGTCCTTGGCGATCCGCGACTTCTCGGCCGCGACGTCGATCAGCCCGCCGAGCGGCATCACGATCTCGACATCGCCGCCGACCACCGCCTTGGCCGATCCGGCAGGCGTCGCTGCCGCGGTGTCGGCGGACAGGGTCGCCGCGACCTTGGCCGCCCGCTCGATCACGCCGAGGTGGTGCTCGAGGATCGCGCGCGGCGCCGGGCTCGCGACCCGGAGCTCGACGTCGATCGACTGCGCCGGCGACACGCCGTAGGTCTGCTTGAGCATCCGGCACGCGACCGCGACCTCCTGGAGCAGCTGCATCTCGGCCTCGGCCGCCGGATCGACCCACGAGGCATCGCCGCGCGGGAACACCGTGATCATCAGCGAGCCCGGCAGCTGCGGCGGCTTGGGCAGCTTCTGCCAGATCTCCTCGGTGACGAACGGCGAGAACGGATGCATGAGGCGCATCGTGGTCTCGAGCGCGGTCGCGAGCACGCCCTGCACGACGTGGCGGCGCGCGTTGCGCGCGGCGTCCTGCTCGACCTCGGCGCTCATGTAGAGGTGCGGCTTGGCGAGCTCGATGTACCAGTCGCACAGCTCGTCCCACACGAAGTGGAAGATCGCGCCGGCGGCATCGTTGAACCGGAACGCCTCGAGCGCGGCGTCGACCTGGCCGACCACGCCCTGCAGCCGCGACAGGATCCAGCGCTCCGGCATGCCGAGCGAGGCGCGCCCCGCCGGCGTCGACAGCTGGGCCTCGAAGCGCTCCGGATCGTAGCCGTCGAGGTTCATCAGCGCGAACCGCGACGCGTTCCACAGCTTGTTGATGAAGTTGCGATACTTCTCGACCCGGTCGACCGACAGCCGGATCCGCCCGGTGGTGTTGAGCGCGGCGAACGCGAAGCGCAGCGCGTCGGCGCCCATCGCCGGCACACCCTTGGGGAAGTTCTTGCGGACCGTGCGCTTGAGCGCGTCGAGGTCGACCGGCGGCTTCTCGATGTCGATGCGCTCGACCAGCTGATCGACCGTGGCGCCGTGCACGACGTCGAGCGGATCGATGCCGTTGCCCTTGGTCTTGGACATCTTGGCGCCGTTCTCGTCCGTGATGATCGACGTCAGGTACACGGTCCGGAACGGCACCTTGCCCATCAGGTGCAGGCCCATCATCATCATCCGCGCGACCCAGAAGAACAGGATGTCGGGCCCGGTGACGAGCACGTTGTTGGGATAGAACGTCGCCAGATCGCGGGTCTTGTCGGGCCAGCCCAGGGTCGAGAACGGCCACAGCCCGGAGCTGAACCAGGTGTCGAGGATGTCCTCGTCCTGCATGATCGCCGCGCTGCCGCACGTGCTGCACGCCGCCGGCGTCTCGCGCGCCACGGTGATCGCGCCGCACGCGCAGTGCCACGCCGGGATGCGATGGCCCCACCACAGCTGGCGCGAGATGCACCAGTCCTTGATGTGGGTCATCCAGTGCATGAACGTCTTGGTCTCGTGCTCGGGCACGAACTTGGTCTTGCCCTGCTCGACGGCGGCGACCGCCTTCTCGGCCAGGGGCGCCGCCTTGACCCACCACTGCTCCATCAGCATCGGCTCGATCACCGCGCCGGTGCGCTGGCTCCTGCCGCGCGGCACCTTGTAATCCTTGACCGCGCCGAGCAGGCCGGCGGCCTCGAGGTCCGCGACCACCGCCTTGCGCGCGTCCTCGACCGCCATGCCGACGTACTTCGCCGGCGCCGGATCGCACATCCGGCCCTGGGCGTCGATCACCTGGAGGATCGGCAGCCCGACGAGCTGCGAGACCTCGTAGTCGGTCGGATCGTGAGCCGGCGTGACCTTGACCGCGCCGGAGCCGAACGCCGGGTCCGGCCAGGACTTGCCGTCGATCATCACGTCGACCGCCACGATCGGGATCTGGCGGCCGGTCAGCGGCAGCTCGACGAGCTTGCCGTGCAGGTGGCGGTAGCGCTCGTCGCGCGCGTGGACCGCGACCGCGGTGTCGCCGAGCAGGGTCTCGGGCCGCGTGGTCGCGACCGTGATCGCCTCGCTGCTCGCGCCGCCGACAATGGCCCCGGCGGCGCTCGCGCCGCCGACAATGGGATACCGGATCTCCCACAGCGAGCCGTTCTCCTCGGCGATGTCGACCTCGAGGTCGGACACCACCGTCTCGCTCGCCGGGTCCCAGTTGATCATCCGCTTGGCGCGGAAGATCAGGCCGTCCTCGTGGAGCCGGACGAACGCCTCGATCACCGCGCGGTTGGCGCGATCGTCCATCGTGAACCGCTCGCGCGGCCAGTCGAGCGAGAACCCGAGCAGCTTCTCCTGCTCGCTGATCCGGCTGCCGCTGCGCTCCTTCCACGCCCAGGCCCGGCGCATGAACTCGTCGCGGCCGATGTCGAACCGGGTCTTGTGCTCGCGGCGCTGCAGGTCCTTCTCGAGCAGCACGTGGACCGCGATCGACGCGTGGTCGATGCCGGGCATCCACATCGCGTTGAACCCCTGCATCCGCTTCCACCGGATCAGGATGTCCTGCAGCGTGAAGCCGAGCGCGTGGCCGATGTGCAGCGAGCCGGTCACGTTGGGCGGCGGCAGCGTGATCGCGTACGGGACCGTCGGGCTCGCCTCGTCGGCGTGGAAGAACCCGTTCTCGAGCCAGAACCGCCGCCACCTGGGCTCGACTTCGGAAGGATCGTACTGCTTGGGAAGCGCCGACGACGTCGTCACCTCGCGACGCTAGCACGGGACGGGCGCCTGCCACCCCGCGGCCGGTCACGTCTGCGCCGGAAACACCGCGCCGGACCGCGCTACGGCAGAAACGCGATCTCGACGCACCGGTCGGATTCCGGCCGTTCCTGAACGCCGCCATCGAGCGTGATGCAGACCTGATTGAACCCCGGCTGCAGCACTGGCATGACGACCGCACGCCCGTTGTTGATGCTGGCATGACCGCCGTCGCGTGCCTGGGCGGCCTGATCGACCACGCGGACGCTGAAGCCATCCCCGTTGGTCCCCACGACCGTCAGAGGAGGCGACGACGTGGTGAACACGTGGGTCGTGAGCGCGGCGAACGCCGGACCTCGGTGCGTCGCCCCGACGGGTGCGTTGCCGGCCGGAGCGTCCCACCGGAAGCGACCGTTCGCGCCGGCGCCGCCGTTGGGCGAGCCGCCCGGACCGCCGTGGACATCGATCGCCGTGATCGCCAGCGATCCGGTCTCCGTGCTCATGAGGACGTTGCCACCCGCGCCGCCACCGCCGCCCGCGCCGCCGGCTCCCGCAGGTCCGGAGCCCTGGCCGCCCTTGGCGGAGATCGAGGTCACGCTGATGTCGCCACCGGCGACCAGCGCGAGCGTGCCGCCACCGCCGCCACCGGGCCCGCCGGGGTTCGTCAGCACGAGGGTTCCGCCCAGGCCACCCCCTCCGCCGGCGCATGCGGCGTTGGCCTCGAGGGAGGACATCAGGTCGCTGCCGCTCTTGATGCCCGCGCCGCCGCCCGCGCCGCCGCGGCCGCTCGAGCCCGCCGCGCCGGCCGTGCCGGGAGTCCCGCCGCCGGCGCCGCCCCCGCCGCCGCCGTCCGCGCTCACGGCGGACAGGTTCGCGTCGGCGCCGATGCCACCTCCGCCGCCGGCCGTGGGGCATGCACCGACGGTCTTGGCGCCCGCGTTGCCCCCCGGGCCCGGCACGGTCAGGGTTGCGTTCGCGACCACCGCCTTCATCGTGATCGACGACACCGCGTTGACCACCGCGAGCCCCTGCGTGGTGATGGTGACGTTCGCGAGATCGACCATCGAGTACTTCGGCTCGAGCGTCGAGAGGGTGGTCTTTGCGGTGAGCTCCGGCAGGGCGTGGAACGTGAGCTTGCCGGCCAGGGTCGCCGTGGCCGCGGTCATGCAACTGCCGCCCTGCGGTGTGTCCTGGGTGACCGTGACGTCGAGCGGCACGTCGACCGGACCCGACGCGCCGAGCAGCTTGTCGACCCGCGCCGTGACGGTGAAGGCGGCGTAGGTGTGGTCCGCCGACGCCACGGCATCGCTGATCGGATCGAGGTGAACCGTGGCGCCCCCCTGGGCCTTGAGCTCGATCTTGAGGTTGGCGTTCACGATGTTGTTGCCGTGGACGACCAGCAGCGCGGGCGCGCCACCGAGGTCGCCTCGACCCTCGTCGATGACCTTCGGTGTGATGTCCATGAGCGTGAGTGCGCACGGATTGGTGTCCACCACGGCTGCGTCGATCACCCGCGGATCGGGGAGGTTGTTCGGGTTGTAGATGAGCGAACAGCCTGCGAGCGCCGCGGCCGCCGCCGCCGACGGGGTCCATCTCATTCTGCGAGTATAACGACGGCGCGCCGGGACGTACGGGCAGAGACCGTCGCGAAACAAGCTTGCCAGTGCGTTATCGCACCGCGGTAGGCGAGCGCTGTCGCCCACCGTGACCCTTCCGGCATGCCGCGCCCGGTCGTCGAGACCGACCCGTGAACCGGGCGTGAGGTCCAACGCGCGGCAGGAAGCGAGCGCGGCGCGGCCCGAGGCCGCGGCAGGCTGCGGTAACCTGCGGACTCGTGTCACGTAGTCTCGCCATGCTCCGGCCGCTCGCGCTCGCGGTCGTCGTCGCGCAGGGCGCCGGGTGCGGTGGCGCGCCGGCCGCCGCGGATCGCGAAGCCAGCCTGCGCGCACGCGCCGCCGGCGGCGCGGCCACCGACGAGGATCGTTACGCGCCGCTCGACGTCGGCGCCGACTATGCGCGCTATCGCAAGCTGACCGATCGCCCGTTCCAGTCGCTCGATCACGGCAACCGCTGGGTCGACGTCTACGTCAACGCGATCGGCGCCGGCGCCTACCTGTCGGGCGCGCCGATCCCCGTCGGGACGATCGTCGTCAAGACGTCGTGGCAGAACGACGGCGGGCGGCCGTCCAGCGTCGCCGGCCCGGTGTTCGTCATGGAGAAGCGCGCCGCCGGCTACGCCCCCGAGCACGACGACTGGTACTTCGCGATCCACTGGGCCCACCCGCCGCCGGCGGAGGCCAGCAAGCTCGGCGGACCGATCTACTGGCGCGGCAAGTCGCCGCGCGCGGCGTACTGCTGGAAGTGCCACGACACCTACGACCGCCGCCTCGGCGGTCTGGTCTCGAGCACCCAGCTGCCGCGCTGATCGCGCCGCTAGCTGCGACGCGCGGTCAGGTCGTGCAGGTTCTCGCGGATGATCTGCTCGGCGAGATCGGGGACGACCTCCCAGACGATCCGCTCGACGACCTCGGTCGACAGCTTGAGCAGCGCCGCGAGCTCCGGGCTGCCGGGCTCGAGGCCGGCGGCCTCGGCGAGCCGCGCGGCCATCTTGGCGAGCGTGCGCTCGACCAGCAACGAGCGCTTGGTCGGCGTGCCGCTGACCATCGGCGCGCGGCTGATCGCGGCCGACGCGGAGGCGACCACCGCCGAGGCCGGCGGCGGCGGCGCCGGCGAGCGGATCGACGGCGACGTCCCCGGCCCGCTGGTCGGCGAGATCGGCGGCACCGCCATCACCGACGTCTTGGTCGGCGCCGGTGGCGACGGCGGCGGCGGCGATGGCGTTGGCGGGGTCACGGGCCCCGCGTTGCCGGCCGGCATCTTGATCGTCGGCATCCCCATGATCGTGGCCGAGCGCGGCGGCATCGCGGCCGAGGCAGCCACGGCAGCAGACGCCGGAGCGCTCTTGCCGCCGGCAGCCGGGGCCGCGACCGGAGCCGCAGCGGCGGCCGCTCCCGGCGCGGCGGGCGCACCGGCCGCAGCGGCCTGCCCGGGCCGGGCCACGCCGGTCGCGGCCTTGCCGACGATCTCGGTGACCTTCTCGAGCATGGTCTGCGTGTCCCACGGCTTGGGCAGGCTGGCGTCGGCGCCGGCCTGGAGCCCGCGCGCGTTGTCGTACGGCGCGGCGTTGCCGACCAGGATCACGACCGGGATGTTCGACAGGCTCGCGTCGGACTTGAGCGCGAGGCACAGGTCGTAGCCGGACTTGCCGTTCCCCGGCATGTGCGAGTCGGCCAGGATGATCGTCGGCTTCTGGCTCCGGGCCTTCTCGAGACCCTCGTCGTAGCTACGTGCGCCGACATACGTGAACTCGGTGCCGCGGAAGGTGATGTCCGCGACCTGCTGCATCGTCGCGCTGTCATCGACGCACAAGACAATCTTGCTCACTTGGGATCCTCCCAACGTCTGGGTCTGCTCAATGCGCCCGACCCGCAGGCGTCACGCAGGATCGTACGTATCACGGGGCTCGCCGGGGGGTCAATTCAACTGCCGGGAATCCGTGGGTCTTTTGGCGAGCTTCGGCGATCGATGCTAACGTGCGCGGCGCATGGCTACGCACCATACGCCTCTGCACCGCGAAGCGGCCGAGGTGGTCGCGGCTCACGCGGGCATCGCCGCGACCGATCTCAAGGTCGAGGCCCCTCCGCGCCCCGAGCTCGGCGACCTCGCGGTCGGCTGCTTCGCGATCGCCAAGGCCCAGAAGAAGAACCCCGCCGAGGTCGCCCGGGACATCGCCGCGGCGTTTCGGCCCACCGAGCTGCTCGCCGCCGCCACCGCGACCGGCCCGTTCGTCAACTTCCGCGCCGAGCGCGGCGCGACCTACCGCTGGCTGATCGACAGCGCGCTGCGCGGCCGCCTCGTCCCGGCAGATCTCGGAGCCGGCAAGACGATCTGCATCGACTACGGCTCGCCCAACATCTCCAAGCACCTCGCCTACCATCATATCCGGGGTACGACGATCGGCCACGCGCTGGCCCAGACGTTTCGCGCGCTCGGCTACCGCGTCGTCGGCATCAACTTCCTGGGCGACTGGGGCACCACGCACGGCATGCTGCTCTCGGCCTGGAAGCGCTGGGGGCCGGTCGAGCCGCTCGACATCAGCGCGCTCAACCAGCTCTACGTCCGGTTCCGCGCCGCGGCGGCCGAGGACCCCGCGATCGAGGAGGACGGCCGCGCCTGGTTCAAGCGGCTCGAGGACGGCGATCCCGAGGCCCGCGCGCTGTGGCAGCGGTTCCGCGACGTATCGTGGGCCGAGTTCCAGTCGGTCTACGAGATCCTCGGAATCGAGTACGAGGAGGTCCGCGGCGAGTCGGCCTACGAGCCCGACATGCCGCGCGTGCTCGCGACCCTCGCCGACCAGGGCCTGGCGGTCGAGAGCCAGGGCGCGCTCGTGGTCGAGCTCCCCGACGAGAAGACGCCGATCCTGCTGCGCAAGCGCGACGGCACCACGCTGTACGCCACGCGCGACGTCGCCGCGGCGGAGTACCGCTGGAACAACTACCAGTTCACGCGCTCGCTCTACGTCGTCGATCGCGGCCAGGCGCTGCACTTCCGCCAGCTGTTCAAGCTGCTCGCCCGGATGGGCCACGACTGGGCCGCGCGCTGCGAGCACGTCCAGTACGGCCTGGTCAAGATCGACAACCAGCGCTCGGCGACCCGGCTGGGCAACGTCGTGCTGATGCGGGACGTGTTCGCGATCGCCGAGACCATGGTCCGCCAGGTGATCGCCGAGAACAACCCGGAGATGCCGCCGGCCCTGATCGGCGAGGTCGCGCGCCAGGTCGGCATCGGCGCGATCGTGTTCGCCAACCTCGCCCCGCAGCGCGACAAGGACATCGACTTCGACATCGAGCACGCGGTCTCGCTCGACGGCGACTCCGGTCCGTACCTCCAGTACAGCCATGCGCGCTGCGCCTCGCTCGCGCGCAAGGGCGGCGGCGGCGTGACCAGCATCGATGGCGTCGACCTCGACCGCCTGACGCACGACTCCGAGTGGGCGATCGCGCGCCGGCTGCTCGACTTCCCCGAGGTCGTGGTCCGCGCGTCCGAGGCCTGCGAGCCGCACGTGATCTGCCACTATCTGCTGCAACTCGCCGCCGAGTTCTCGCGCTGGTACACGCTCGGCAACGGCGACGCCACGCTGCGCGTGCTGTGCGACGACGCCGCGACCCGGCGCGCCCGGCTCGCGCTGGTCGCCGCGGTCCAGGCGACCCTGCGCGACGGCCTGCGCATGCTTGGCATCGCAGCTCCCGATCAGATGTGATCCGCGCAGTGTGCCGGCAGCGGGCGATGCCGGAGCGATCGCGACGGCGGTGCCGCGGTACACCGCGGTACCCCGGTTGCAAGCTCGATGGGTTACGTTGTGGCGCGATCCTTGCGAGGGGAAAGCTCATGCGATCCGTCCGCTTCGTCAGCCTCGTGCTCCTCGCGGCGGCGTGCTCGTCGCACGCCCCGTCCTCCGGCTCTCCCGACGCCGCCGGCGCGCCACCCGACGGCGCGATCGCGCTGACCTGCGGCACGACCATCGCCGATTACTGCACGGCGCACGGCTGCGACCGCACCCTGGCCGACGCCGAGCAGGACAAGCGGCTGTGTCCGGCATCGATGACCGTGTGCGGCGACTACACCGTGGTCACCCAGGGCGGCGTCGACACGTCGACCCGGTACTACTACCGCGCCGACCAGCTGGTCGCGATCGACCACACCCTCCTGCCCGGCCGCCGCACCTGCTCCGCCGGCCCCGCCACCTTCTTCGCACCGGCCTGCGATCCCGGCGGCACCGCGCTGCCGGCCTGCCCGTGACCGTGACCGTGACCGTGACCGCGGCGCGCCGGCGGCGTGATAGCGTCCGGCCATGCGCTCGGTCCTGGTGGTCGTGGTCTGCCTCGGTACGGCGTGCGGCAGCCCCGGCAAGCCGCCACCGGCGCCGCCCAAGCCGGCGGCCGATCGCGCCAAGGCCGCGCCCGCGGTCACCGCGGAGACGTTCTGCGATCACCTCGATCAGCTCGTGCGCAAGTGCGAGCGGCTGGCGGGCGCGCGCACCGACCGGGCGACCTGCGTGACCGACGCGCGCTCCGGGCTCGAGACCGACCCGCGGTTCGCCGAGATCGCGGGGTGCGTGGTCAAGCACGACGATTGCGACGGCGTGCTGGCGTGCGTCGCGGCCGGGCAGTCGGATCCGACCGACAGCCTGCGCGCCTGCGATGACACCTCGCAGCTCAGCGCCGAGCACGCGGTCGGGATCCCCAGGGCCGAATGGGACGCGCGCAACGGCACCGGCGTGACCGTGTTCCACGACGCGAAGTCGACCAAGGCCGCGCCGATCGAGATGTGCGGCGTCGCCGAGGCGACCCGGTGGCTCACCACGCTGCGCTGCGACAACGGCTCGCAGCCGATCAAGGGCATCGAGGACGCCGAGCGCGAGCGCTCCGGCAACGTCGGCCCGGGCGGGCGCTGCCACTCGATCATCGATCGCTACATCGTGCCCTGTCCCGAGAAGCCGTACGAGATCTTCATCGACGCGTACGTCTGCGCGCAGCCGCCTGGGTAGATCTAGGCTAGATCTGGCCGAGCGAGCGCGGCGGCGAGCGGCGGTTGCCACCCGCGATCACCAGCACCGCGAGCGTGGCGACATACGGCAACAGCGCCACCAGCTCGTGCGCGATCGGCACGCCGCTGACCTGGAAGGCGATGCCGAGCGCCTCGGCCAGCGCCACGACCAGGCAGGCGACCACGGCCCAGGCCGGCCGCCAGCCCGACAGGATCACCATCGCGAGCGCGATGTAGCCGCGGCCCGAGGACATGTCGGCGGTGAAGCCGCCGACCGCGAGCGAGAGCTGCGCACCGCCCGCGCCGGCGAGCGCGCCGCCGACCAGCGCCGCGGCGAGCCGGGCCCGCACCGGCGACACGCCGACCGCGACCAGCGCGTCGGGGCGGTCCCCGGCGGCGCGCAGCCGGACGCCCCACCGCGTCCGGCGCACCGCGTACGGCAGCGCCGCGGTCGCGACCGCCGCGATCCACACGATCGGGTTGGTCAGCACCGCGCCGCCGTACGCCGGGCACGGCGGCGAGTTCGCGCCCTCGCCGAACAACAGCTGGAGCAGGAACCGCGTGCCGCCGAGCGCGACGCCGTTGAGCGCGATGCCGACGATCACCTGATCGGCGCCCAGGCCGAGCGCGCAGCCGACCTGGATCGCGGCGACGATCATCCCCGCGGCGACGCCGCCGGCGATGCCGAGCACCGCCGAGCCCGTCGCATGGCCGACCGCCGCGGCGGTGAACGCGCCGAACAGGAGCTTGGCCTCGAGCGCCAGGTCGATCACGCCGGAGCGCTCGGTGATCGCGCCGCCCATCGCGGCGAGCGCGTACGGCACCGCGATCCGCAGGACCTGCGCGGCGAAGCCGAGCGAGAGCACGGTGGCGACGAGCTCGGTCACGCCGCGGCCTCCGCGCGGCGCACCCAGGGCACCGCGGCTGCCACGGCGAGCACCACCACGCCTTGCAGCATCTCGGTCAGCTCCTTGGGCACGAGCTCGGCGACCGCGAGGCCGCCCGACGACAGGAACCCGAGCACGAGCGCGGCGAGCACGACCCCGACCGGGTGCATGCGGCCGAGCAGCGCCGCCGAGATCCCGAGCAGGCCGGTGCCGCGGCCCAGGCCCTCCTCGAAGGCGTGCTTGTGGCCCATCACGAAGTTGGCGGCGGCCAGCCCGGCGAGCGCGCCCGAGCCGGTCATCACCAGGATCTGGACCTTGCCGACCGAGATCCCGGTCGTGCGCGCCGCCTCGGGGCTCTGGCCCACGACCAGCCACCCCTGCCCCCAGGTGGTCCGCGCGCGCAGCCACCACACCACCGCGACCGCGAGCACCGCGAGCACGATCGAAGCGTTGGCCGAGCTGCCGCCGAACCCGAGCTGCGGCAGCTCCGCGCCTGGGACGATCGCCGCGCCGGTCGTCGTGCCGCCGCGGAAGATCACGCGGTTGCCGAGGTACAGCGCGAACCCCGAGACGATCGCGTTGAACATGATCGACGTGATCACCTCGTGCGCGCCGCGCCAGACCCGTAGCCCGCCGATCGCGGCGCCGATCGCACCGCCGGCGGCGGCCGCCGCGATCAGGCACACCGGGATCGCGATCACCGCCGGCGTCCCGGCGGGCAGCGCGGTCCCGGCCAGCGCGCACCCCAGCACGCCCGCGGTGACCTGGCCCTCGGCGCCGATGTTGAACAGCCCGGCCTCGAGCGCGAGTGAGACCGCCAGCCCGGTCAGCGCGAGCGCGGTCGCCTTGTAGAGCACCTGGCCCAGGACGTACGGATCACCCGTGGTCCGGGTCACCATCGTCCACCACACGTGGCCGGGCGCCTTGCCGGCGATCAGCATCAGCGCGCTGCCGATCGCGATCGACGCGAGCAGCGCGAGCACGGCGGTCTCGAGCTCGCGCCGCGCGCCGGACAGCGGGATCCGGAACGCCTGCGGCAGCCGGCTCCGCACCGGGTCCGGACCGGGATCCTTGCCGGCCGTCATGTCGCCTCCACGCCGGTCATCAGCGCGCCGAGCGCGTTGCGCGCCCCGGTGTCGCGCAGCGCCGCGCCTTCGCGCTCGCCGACGATCCGGCCGCGCAGCATCACGACGATCCGGTGGCACAGCGCGAGCAGCTCGTCGAGATCGGCCGAGATCACCAGCACGCCGGCGCCGGCCGCAGCCGCGCCGCGCAGCCGGTCATGGATCCGCACGACCGCGCCGAGGTCGACGCCCCGGGTCGGCTGCGCCGCGAGCACGCACACCAGCTCCGGCCGCGACAGCTCGCGGCCGATCACGACCTTTTGCTGGTTGCCGCCCGACAGCGCGCGGACCACCGTGGCCGGATCGGTGGGCCGGATGTCGAGCTCGGCGATCTGCGTGGCGGCGTGGGCCCGGACGCGCCCGCGGTCGATCCGGAACCCGCCGGTGAGGTCGGCGCGGCCGAGCGCGAGGTTGTCGGCGACGCTGGCGTCGAGCCACAGCCCGCCGTGCTGGCGGTCCTCGGGGATGTGGGCCAGGCCGCGCGCCAGGCGCGCCGCCGGGGCGGCATCGGTCGCGGGGTGGCCGCCGATCCGGATCGCGCCGGCGGAGACCTCGACCAGCCCCGCGATCGCGAGCGCGAGCTCGCGCTGGCCGTTGCCATCGACCCCGGCGACCCCGACGATCTCGCCGGCGCGGACCCGCAGGTCGGTCGGATCGAGCTCGTCGCCGACCCGGACCCCGGCGAGCTCGAGCACGGCGCGCGCTCCGGCGGCCGGTGCGGCCGGCGGCGGTGGCGGCGGCAGGTCGGTGCCGACCATCGCGCGCGCGATCGCGGCGACGTCGAGCCGGGCGTCGCGGCGCAGGCCCTCGGCACCCTCGCCGCTCGCGGTGAACGTCGTCACGGTCCGGCCGGTGCGCAGCACGGTGACCTCGTCGGCGACGGCGCGGACCTCGTCGAGCTTGTGGGTCACCAGCACCACCGTCGTGCCCTCGGCCGCGAGCCGGCGCAGGGTAGCAAGCAGGCCGTCGACCTCGACGGGCGTCAACACGGCGGTCGGCTCGTCGAGGATCAGCAGCCTGGCCCCCTGGTGCAGCGCCGCGACGATCTCGGCGCGCTGCGCGGCACCCAGCGGCAGCCGCTCGGCCTCGGCTCCCGGGTCGACCGGCAGCCCGATCCGGCGGCCGAGCTCGATCAGCGCCGCGGCCGTCGGCCCGAGCTGGAGCAGTGGCCCGCGCAGCGGCTCGACCCCGAGCACCGCGTTCTCGACCACGCTCAGCGTCCCCGCGCTCGCGCCGTGCTGCTGCACGATGCCGACGCCGGCCGCGCGCGCCGCCCGGCGGTCCCAGCTCGCGAGCTCGACCGGCGCGCCCGCGATCTGCAGCGCGCCGGCGTCGCCGCGCAGGATCCCGGCGACGATCTTGACCAGCGTCGACTTGCCCGCGCCGTTCTCGCCGACCAGCGCGTGCACGGTGCCGCGCCGGACCGCGAGCCTGGCGCCGCGCAGCACCACGCAGCCCGGGTACGCCTTGTCGAGCTCCGCGTCGATCATCATGCCCGACGCCGACGCCGCTGCCGCTGCCTCGCGCCCGGTCTCCGGCATCCGCGTCCCCGCGGCGGGCTCGGGGGCGGTCATTGCGCCGGCACCTGGATCTTGCCGGCGATGATCTGCTCGCCGAGCGCGTTGACCTTCTCGACCACGTCGATCGGCAGCATCAGCCGGTTGCGCTCGTCGGACACGAACCCGACCCCGTGCTCGGCGAGCCCGAGCTCGAGGATCCCGCCCTTGAACTTGCCGGCGATGATGTCCTTGATCACGTCGATCACCGCGACGTCGACCCGCTTGATCATGCTGGTCACCACGCAGCACGGCGCGGCCTCGAACTGGTCCGAGTCGACGCCGATCGCCCGCGCGCCGTGCTGGCGCGCCGCCGCGAACACGCCGTCTCCGGTCTTGCCCGACGCGTGGAAGATGATGTCGGCGCCTTGGGCGTACTGCGACGCCGCGAGCTCCTCGCCGAGCGACGGATCGGCGAACGCCTTGGGCTCGGTCCCGGCGTACGCCGACACCACCCGGCATGCCGGGCACACGTGGTGGACGCCGGCCGCGTAGCCGGCCTCGAACTTGCGGATCAGCGGGATCTTCATCCCGCCGACGAAGCCGACGATCTTGCTCCGGGTCACCAGCCCCGCGATCGCGCCGACCAGGAAGCTGCCTTCCTGCTCGCGGAACCGCAGCCCGGCGAGGTTGGGCAAGGTGCCAACGCCGTCGGACGGCGAGTAGTCGACGCCGGCGAACTTGACGTCGGGGAACTGGCGGGCGAGCCGCTCGAGGTCGGGGCCGAAGATGAAGCCGACGCCGATCACCAGGTCGACCTTGCGCGCCGCGAGGGTGCGCAGCGCGCTCTCGCGGTCGGCCCCCTCGGTCGGCTCGATGAACTGGTACTGGATGCCGAGCTCGGCCTCGGCCCGCTGCAGCCCGCGCCACGCCGCCTCGTTGAACGACTTGTCGTTCTTGCCGCCGATGTCGAACACCAGCCCGACGCGGATCCCGGCGCCCTGCTTGCCGGCATGATCCGGCACGACCACGGCGCCGGCGGCGACGAGCAGCGCGTTGATCGCGAGCAGGATGCCGATCAAGCGGCGGGCAGTCACTGCCGCGACAGTAGCCGAAAACCCACATCGCAGCGCGGACCTGGCGGCGTCGACGCGCACCGCGATCCCCCGCCTGCAACGTGGGCCGGCCCACCAATCGAATCAGAACGTTACGCGAGCCCACGCCGGTATCCGCTCGGCCCGCGTCCTCCACCCTCGGTCGCAAGAACTCGCAATCGCCCGCCGCGGTGTCCTGTGGGACCTTGGGGAACCCCCGATGATGCTTACGCTGTGTGCTATCACGCAGGCCCCGGGGCCCGGCAACCCGCTGCTGCAGGAGGCACGAACACGATGGGAATCATGAGCTTCATCAAGGGCGGCGTCGCCGAGCTGGCGATCGCGCGCCCGGACTCCGCCAAGGATCAATGGGTCTACAAGCATCCGGATCAGACGATCCCGATGAAGGCGCAGCTGACCGTCGACAGCGACGAGGTCGCGCTGTTCTTCAAGGACGGCAAGTTCGTCGGCAGCTTCTCGGCGGGCCGCCACACCCTCGACGCCTCGAACATCCCGTTCCTCGGCCAGCTGGTCGACAAGTTCACCGGCGGCAACGTCTTCATCTGCGAGGTGTTCTTCGTCACCACCCGCGAGCTGCCGTCGATCAAGTTCGGCACCTCGATCGGCGACGTCCAGGATCCCCAGACCCGGCTGCGCATCCGGCTCATGGTCTACGGCGAGTTCTCGGCGCGCGTCATCGACCCGCCCAAGCTCGTGATCGGCCTCGTCGGCCAGCGCGCGACCAGCAACGAGGGCTTCCTCGGCTGGTTCAAGAGCCAGGTCCAGAAGGTGATGAAGGACGGCATCGCCGAGCTCATCGTCAAGCAGAACTGGCCGCTGATGAAGGTCACCTCGGGGGCCTACACCGACGAGATCGAGGCCGCCACCCTGCAGGGCGTCCGCAAGGACATCGAGCCCTACGGCGTCGAGATCATGCGGTTCGGCGACTTCACGGTCTCGATGGATCCGGCCGACAAGGAGCGCCTCGACAAGCTCGTCGACCGCATGGCCTACGTCGAGGGCATGGGCTCGACCACCGGCGGCATGGCCGCCTACCAGCAGCTCGCCCAGGCCGAGATGATGATGGGCGCGGCCGAGGGCATGAAGAAGGGCGGCGACGCCGGCGGCGCCTTCCAGGGCGCCGGCATCGGCCTGGGCTTCGCGATGGCCGGCAACATGGCCGGCACCATGGGCAACGCCAACGCGACCCAGCAGCGCGGCCCCGCCGAGAGCAAGGACCAGATCATGGCCATGCTCAAGCAACTCGGCGAGCTCAAGTCCGCCGGCATCCTCACCGACGGCGAGTTCGAGTCCAAGAAGAAGGAGCTGCTCGCCAAGCTCTAGGCATGGCCTCCAAGGTCGTCATCAGCCGCATCCGATGGCGACCGGCCGCGAGGCGCAGACCAAGCCCGAGCCGCGCGATCGGGTCAGAGCACGTTGCAGGCCTGGGCGCCGGTGGTGATCGCGACCTCGGAGCACGGCGCAGGCTCGAGCGTCTCCTGGGAGCCCGGCGTCGGCCCGGCGACACAGCGGCCGCAGGACACCTCGCCGGCGGGGAACGCCGCGCGCCAGCCGGTGACCTGAGCATTCTTGGTCCGGAACACCAGCCCGTTCCGGCTGGCGCCGATGACAACCGACTCGAGCGCGGTGCTGTCGACCTTGCCGTCGGCGAAATGGGTGTTCTTCGGGACGAGGCCGAAGAAGCCGACCGCGATGCCGTCGGCGTTGATCGCCTCGGCGGGGAGCGGGCCGGACAGCGACGCGGTGTAGTGGCCACCCGCCGAGGCGCCGTCGCCGAACTTGTAGAGGTAGTCTGGGCTTCCCGACACGACGATCCAGACCATGAACACGGTCGCCTCGGTGGGCACCGCCGATCCGGTGACGTCACCTGAATACTGCGGCGCGGCCGCGTCGGGCGCCGGTGCATCGGCCACGGGCGCGTCCGCCAGGCCATGGTTGTCTCGCGGCGAGCTGCCACATCCAGCGACCCAGAGCGCGCCCCAGAGCGCGCCCACGAACGGCATGACTTTCATCAATCCCTCCTCGTCAACCTGCACGTCAGTACGCGGGAGGGAGCCGTACCTGCAACCGAGATTTTCTGCCATCGACCGGCCGCTGCTGGTCGCACCGCTGCGCGTGCCGCGGCGAGTTGTAGTAGAACGCCTGGCGATGTCTCGGCTCGACAACCGCACCTACTACGACGACTTTGCGGGGTGGTACGAGAACGAGCGTCACCTGCCCTACCACCGCATGCTCGACGATCTCGAGGTCGAGCTGGTCGAGCGCTACGCCACCGGCAAGACCGTGCTCGAGGTCGGCTGCGGCACCGGGCTGATCCTGCACCGGACCGGGCGGTTCGCGCGCCAGGCGATCGGCGTCGACCTGTCCGGCGGCATGCTCGCCAAGGCGCGGCAGCGCGGCCTGGAGGTCGTGCAGGCATCGGCGACCGCGCTGCCGATCGCCACGGCCTCGGTCGACGTCGCGTACTCGTTCAAGGTGCTCGCCCACATCCCCGACATCGAGGGCGCGCTGCGCGAGATGGCGCGGGTGGTGCGCCCCGGCGGCTGGGTGCTGGCCGAGTTCTACAACGCGCGCTCGCTGCGCCGGCTGGTCAAGGCGCTCAAGCCGCCGACCGCCGTGTCCGAGACCGCGCACGACGAGCACGTGTTCACGCGCTACGACGACGCGGCCGCGATCCGCGGCTATCTGCCCGCCGAGCTCGACTGGGTCGCGACCCGCGGCATCCGCGTGATCACGCCGGTCGCCAAGGTCCTCGAGATCCCGGTGCTGGGCGCCGCGGTGCGGTGGGCCGAGCACCGGCTCGCCGACCTGCCCGGCGCGCGCGGCGCCGGTGGCTTCCTGGTGGCGTGCTGCCGGCGGCGATAGCGCCCGAATCGCCGGACGAGTCAGGCAGGCTTCAGCCACCAGGACACCACTGGTGTACCGAGTCAGCTCACGGAGAGGGTGCCACCCAGCGGAGCGGCCCCTGCGGAAGCTCATCTTCCACGGGATCCGATGCGGTCAGGAGCGCCCGCCCACGGGTGTCGACAGCCAGTGGTGGTCGCGAGACCTTGCCGAGCACGCGTCCCGCGGCGACGTCCACGATGCTGGCTCCGATCGCGAGGATGCCGTCCGCATGGGCCCGGCCGATCAGGCCCACGACGCCCGGGAACTCTTGAGTGATGCCGGTGACGGCATCCGTGATGAAGTATGCACCGCGATCTTTCGTCAGGATCTTCGTCCCACCTTTGACCTCCGCGTAACCGTGAATCTCTTGTGCATACCCCCGTATGGCGATCGGTTTACCATCCTGCACCGCGAAGCACCGCGTCGCCTCGATGCAGACGAACGAGGCATCGACGACTCGTAAGGACCCGGGGACGCTGCGAGCCCACTGGCTCGGACCTAGCGTGACGCGAAGGTGGTCGCCGAAAAGCTCGACGGGCGCCTCCGGCGTGGTCGCGGAACACCTCGCGGCGATCCGCAGCGGCCGCGTGAACACCGCGAGGACCTCGGCATTGCAGCGAGCCGGGATGATCACGAGCGGTCCGACGCGAACCGCCGCGTCCGCCGACTTCACCACCTCGAGATCGCCGACGTGGGCGATCACCGAGCGGTCGTCCTTGACCTCTCCGGTGTCGAGCTTCAGCCAGACCTCGCGTACGTCGTGCTCATCCTCCAGATCGGACAGATCGGAGTGATAGCCGGTCTTGCCCCCACACGTCTGCTGCTTCGCGTCGTCGTTCGCGACGGCCACTCCAGGGGTGACGTCTTCTGCCGCGAGTCGAACGCTCGCCCAGGTCCCCTCGTGCTCGGGAACCACCGCGATCTCGACCGTGGATTGGACTGCGACCTCGCGCTCGCGCTGCTTCGCGAGATCGCGCACGACCACCTGCCGCGCGTCGCCGACGCGATGAAAGAACACGAGGCGCTCGCTGCGTTCATCGAAGACGGCGACGTGGTGATACCCCCCGGGATCCGGCCGCACGTCGGCATCGGGGACCACGCTCTCGGTGCCGTTGACATCGTCGATGACGACCAGCTGGCCTCTGCGCAGGACGGCGATCCATCGGTCGTCGCCGGATCTGGCGAGGAACCCGTCGAGCGCCTGGCCTTCTCCTCCCCCCCGGAACAGATACGGCCTCATCGCGTCGCCCTCGAAATTATGATAGCCGTGCGTAACTCTGATTCCGGGCTTCCCGTCGGTGTCGACCCGCGCCTGACACGCCACGACCCAGCGCCCGCTGCGGGCACTGGCGACCAGGCGGACCGGATGCGCGGTGCCGATCTCCCGCGCCGGGTCCGCGATGGGCAGCGGGCGCGCTTCGAGCGGCTTCAGCGTGCCGGCGGTGGCCGGAGGCGCCTCGATGTTCGGCGCTTCCCGGCCGTTCGAACGACAGGCGAGCAGCGCTGCCGTCATGACAGCGGTTCGCCATCCCGGCGACATGCTCGTCAGCCGAACGCGACCGAACGCGCCCAACCGCCGGTCCGGCGCAGATCCGTTCAGGTTGTGGAGGCGTCGCACCGCGGGTACCCGGCCGGTTACATCGGATGCAGTTCTCCTGGGGTCAGGTCCCATGATCCCAGGATGACCGACATCACCAGTCCACGTTCGCCAGGTCACGTCTTTCATCCGAGCCGGTCCTCGGCCACGCGCCGCTGATCCTGATGCAGCCGACCCATTTCAGACCGCGACATCGAACGTGAGAACCTGGCTGCCGCGTGCATCCGCTCGCGCACCTCGGATGGATCGGCGCACTCGAGGAAGCCTTCGACCGCCTCCCGCAGATTGGAGAGAGCTGCCTTCTCGGAGTCCCCCTCGCTCACCACGTTCAACTCGACGCATTCAGCGATGAAGCCGCGATCGTCCGGCCAGATCCGCGCAGTCAGTTGCACACCGGTACTGTACGTCACCGGCCGAGCCCGACGAGCTCACCTGCGCCCCCCGGTGGTGTTCGCTGATCACCCCAGTCACCAACTCCTCGGGGCCGCCGGCTCAACGAGCACGGGGCCGCACCAGCGGTACGATCGCTGCAGCGAGGAGCGCGATGCCGAGCCACGGAGCGAGGCGCGACCACCAGGGGACATCGGCGACCGGACCGAGCGTGACGGTCGAGGCGCCGGCCGGGACGGCGATGCCGGTGAGGGCGATGTCGATCGGGAACACGGCGACTTCGCGCGCCGAGGCGGCGACGGTCGCGGTCGCGCGGAACGTCGAGACGTAGTTGGTCGCCACCACGAGCGAGCACGCCTGGGGGGCGACGACGCGGATCGTCGCGGTCTGGCCGAGCGCGTCGGTCGTGACGCCGGTGACCGTGGCGGTGCACGCGGCGGGTGCGGCAGGTGCCCGTTCGGCATCGCCGCGGGCCACCCACGCCGTGGCCGTGAGCGCGACGCGCAGATCGGAGCCGCGCAAGGCGGCGGTCATCGCGGCGGCCAGGTCGGCGGGGCGATCGATCGGCACGACGCGCGCCGGGAACCACGCGGGGCCGGGCGTTGCCGGCTGGGGGAGGATCGAGCCGTCGGCCACCGATACGATGTACCTGACGTTGTAGAGCTGCTGGAGCACCGGGAACGCCCGGCTCCGGGTGAGGTTGAACACGCAGGTCGTCGACGGCACCGGCTTGCCATTGAGCGCAGAGAGCAGATCGAGGAAGCGCCGCGGCGGATACCACACGCCGTCGAGCGACGGCAGCTCGGCGGCCCACGCGGTGCTCATGTCGTAGGGGTGCGGGGCATCCGCGATCTGGACGCGGTCGAGCGGCATCGCGAGCTCGGGGGCCTGCGCGATCACCGCGTCGTGGAGGCGCCGCGGGCCGTGCTCGACCGGATCGAACGCGACGTCGCGCGGGAACCGTTCGTCGAAGGCGCCGACACCGAGCGCGGCGATCAGTGTGAGCCCGGCGACGAAGCTGCGACGCTCGAACACCGCCGGACGCCAGCGCGCGGCGCCGGCGAGCGCGGCGCAGGCGAGCCACGCGACCGCCTCGCGCGCGACCGGCGGCACGGCGCGCGCGCCGAGGATCGCCAGCGCGCCGGTGACCAGAGCCAGCCCGTACACGTGACGGCGGGGTGCCGCGTCGCGGGCGAAGCACGCGACCAGCGCGAGGCACGGCACGAACATCGCGATCGGCAGGATCGCGCGCGCGGGGACCCGGAACGCGTGCAGCGGCGGGATCACCTTCAGCAGCACGGTCGAGACCGGCGCGAGATCGTCGGCGATCACGATCGCGACGACCGCGGCGCCGATGAGCGCACACAGCGTCCGGCGCGACAGCCCGCGCGGCCAGGCGAGCACGACGAGCACGAGGATCGGGCCGATCGGGTAGTTGTGCTCGTGGAGCGTGGCGCGATCGCCGGTGGCGAGCCGGGACGTCCACAGCAGCGACGTCACCCAGTCCAAGGCGCTCGACGTGCCGTAGGCGTAGGTCACCGAGTCGCCAAGCCCGCGCGACGCGTCGTCGCCGAGGGCATGGTGGATCATCCCGACCAGCCGCGGCAGCGCGACGAGCACGCCCGCGGCGAGCGCGGCCGCGACGATCCATTGCGGGCGGCCCCAGCGCTGGCCGCGGGGCGCATCGAGGATCGTCGCGATCACGACCGGCGCGCCGAACACGGCGCCGTAGACCACGGTCTGCTCGCCGTAGCTGGAGACCCCGTTGAACACGGCGAACGCCGCGAACCCCAGCGCCGTGACGCTCAGGGTCCCCGCGCGCGCAGCCCACAGCAGCGCGAGCGCCGCGTACAGCGGGAGCAGCCCGAACAGGATGTTCTCGTGGCCGTAGGCGAGGCGCCAGCCGAGGACCGGCGCGAAGCTGCACAGCCAGATCGCGGTGATGCGCTGGGGCGCCGACAGCCGGAACGCGGCGCCGCGCGCGCGCGTGACCAGCGCCTCGATCGCCTTGAGCGCGAAGAAGCCGAACGCGAGCTGGACGAAGATCGTGACCAGGTTGACGGTGGTCGTCGTCGACAGCCCGAGCGCGGCGCACAGCTGCACGACCGGCAAGCTGCCGGCGATGCCGTGCATCTCGCTGCCGCCGATGACGCCGAATCGATAGAGGTGGGAGGTCCAGTCGAACCCGGCCCGGAGCGCGCTCTGCGTGAGCGGCACGACCAGCACGTTGCTGTCGACCTGCGCGATCGTGCGCTGGAACGTCCAGCCGAGTAGCAGCCAGGTCGCCGCGATCACCGCGGTGGCCTCGACGAGAATTCGCAGATCGACGGCGCTCGCCGACACCCACAGCCGCTGACCGCGTGCCGCCATGCTCCGGATCCGGTCGTAGCATCGAACGCGGCGCGAGGTCCACCGCGCGAACGCCAGCCCGCGGCGGCGTGTTACCGTGCGCGCGATGCGGGGCGCGATGCGGGGCGCGATGCGGGGCGCGATCGAGGCCGCTCGCCGGCGCCCCGGCGCCCTGCTGGTCGGGCTGGCGCTCGTCGTCGCGGCGGCGATCTACGCCCCGACCCTGGGCCGCGGCCTGGTCAGCTACGACGATCCGTGGCTCTATCGCGACAACTTCGTCGTGGCGCACCCCTCGGCCGGCGCGCTGCACACGATCTTCTTCGACCTCGATCCGCGATCGCCGGCGCGGTTCGCGCTCGGCGCCGAGTACCTGCCGGTGCGCGATCTGTCGGTGATGCTCGACGTCGCGCTGTGGGGCGACGCGTACGCCGGGTTTCACCTCACCAACCTCGTGCTCTACCTGGCCTCGATCGTGCTCGTGTTCGCGATGCTCGCGGCGTTCGGGATCGAGCGCACGCTCGCCGGGCTCGCGGTCCTGGTGTGGGCGCTGCATCCCAGCCACGCGGAGTCGGTCGCGTGGTTGTCGGAGCGCAAGGGGCTGCTGGGTACGATGTTCGCCGCCGCCGCCGGGCTCGGCTACGCCCGGTTCCGCGCCGGCCGCGGCGCGGGCTGGCTCGCCGGCGCGGCGCTCGCGACGGTGTGCGCGGTGTGGAGCAAGGCGCCCGCGGCGTTCGCGATCGCCGGGCTCGGCGTGCTCGAGCTCGCGCTGCCGGCGTGCCGGCGCTCGGTGCGCCGCAGCGCGCTCGGGCTCGGCGTGCTCGCGATCGTCGGTGCGGCGGCGTTCCTCCCGGTGCTGCTCACCGCCGCGCAGACCGGGGTGGTGGCGGCCGGCCACGGCGACCGGCTCGCCACGGTGCTCGGCGTCCACGGCTTCTACGTCGAGCTCGCCGCGATGGTGCGGGCGAACGCGCCGGCCTACCCCGCGCTCGGCGGCGTCGAGATCGCCGTCGGCGCGGTCGCGCTGGTCGCGATCCTCGGGGTCGCGCTCGTGCCCGCCCGCGGCCGCTGGCAGCCGCCGCGCGAGCTGCGGGCGGCGGCCGGGCTGTGGCTGCTCGGCTGGTTCCCGGCGAGCCACCTCGCGCTCGCGCTGCAGCACGTGGTCGCGGATCGCTACGCGCTGTGGCCCACGCTCGGGGTCGCGCTCGCGGTCGCGACCGGGCTCGTGCACATCCCGGTGCCACGCGCCCGGGTCGCGCTGGCGATCGTGATCGGGCTCGCCGAGGTGGCGCGCTCGCTCGACGCGCAGTCGAGCTGGGCGAGCTCGACCGCGCTGTGGGAGCGCGCGGTGGCCTCGAACCCGGCCGACGGCAACGCCTGGAGCATGTACGCCGAGGCGCTGGCGAGCAGCGGCCGTCCGGATCTCGCCGAGGCGGCGGTCGCCGAGGGCCTCGCGCGCGCGCCATCGCCCAGGCTCGAGCTGCGCCACGCGCTGCTGCTGCTGTCGCGCGGCCAGCGCGCCGAGGCGATGGCCGCCCTCGAGCGCGCGGCGCGCGGCGGCGAGCCCCGTGCGATGGAGAACCTCGCGCTGGTCTTGCTCGACGCCGGCCGGCTCGAGGATGCGCTGATGTGGGCACGGCGCGCCGCCGCCGCGGCGCCGTTCATCGCGAGCGCCCAGCGCGCGCACGGCAAGGTCGCGCTCGCGGCCGGCCGCGCCGAGGAAGCGCTCGCGGCGTTCGTCGCCGCCCGCGGCCTCGAGCCGCAGAACCTCGGCAACCGCTACAACCTCGCGCTCGCGCTGATCGCGCTGCATCGCGGCGGCGAAGCGCGCCCGCACCTCGAGGTGTGCCTCGCCGACCCGACGCTGCACGACCGCGCCGCGGCGGCGCTGTCGGGGCTTCGATGACGGCCGCGACCATGTCATAGTGGACCGATGGGGAAGATCCTCGTGGTCGACGACGAGCAGTCGATGCGCGAGTTCCTCGGGATCTGCCTGCGCCGCGCCGGCCACGAGGTGACGATCGCGCGCAGCGGCGGCGAGGCGATCGAGCACCTGCGCGCCACGCCGATCGACATCGTGGTCAGCGATCTCAAGATGCCGGGCGGGCTCGACGGGCTCGGCCTGCTCCAGGCGATCAAGGGCGGAACGATCCGGCGCGCCCAGGTCGCGGGCGCGACGCCGGCGCCGGTCGATCCCGATGTCATCCTGGTCACCGCGTTTGCGACCACCGACACCGCTGTCGCGGCGATGAAGCAGGGCGCGTACGATTACCTGACCAAGCCGTTCCAGGTCGACGAGATCAACGCGGTGATCGGCCGCGCGCTCGAGAAGCGCGCGCTGGTCGAGGACAACCTCGCGCTGCGCGATCAGCTCGCCGGCCGCGCCCGGCTCGCCCAGCTGCTCGGCAAGAGCCGCGCGATGCAGAAGGTGTTCGAGCTGATCACCAAGATCCACTCGGTCAAGACCAGCGTGCTGATCACCGGCGAGTCGGGCACCGGCAAGGAGCTGGTCGCGCGCGCGCTGCACAGCGAGGGCGTGCGGGCCAAGGCGCCGTTCGTCGCGGTCAACTGCGGCGCGATCCCCGAGGAGCTGATGGAGTCCGAGCTGTTCGGCCACCGCCGCGGCTCGTTCACCGGCGCGATCGCCGACAAGGCCGGCATGTTCCAGGACGCCGACGGCGGCACGCTGTTCCTCGACGAGATCGGCGAGCTGTCGCTCGGACTGCAGGTCAAGCTGCTGCGCGCGCTGCAGGAGCGCAAGGTCAAGCCGGTCGGCGCCACCGAGGAGGCCGAGGTCGACGTCCGGGTGATCGCGGCGACCAACCGCGACCTCGAGACCGAGGTGTCGCGCGGCGCGTTTCGTCCCGACCTGTACTACCGGCTCAACGTGATCGAGCTCCGGCTGCCGCCGCTGCGCCACCGCCGCGAGGACATCCCGCTGCTCGCGGAGCACTTCCTGCGCCGGTTCTCGGCCGAGCATCACCGGGCGTCCAAGCTGTCGCCCGAGGCGATGCGCCGGCTCGAGAGCTACGAGTTCCCCGGCAACGTCCGGGAGCTCGAGAACATCATCGAGCGCGCGGTCGCGCTGTCGTCGAGCGCGCTGATCGGCCTGAGCGACCTGCCGGAGGTCAAGACGCCGCGGATCGCGACCCCGCAGCCGCCGAGCGCGCTGCCCGCGGAAGGGGTGGACCTCGACCAGCTGGTGAGTGATTATGAGCGGACGTGGGTGTTACGCGCACTCGAGCAGACCGGTGGTGTAAGGAAACGTGCGGCGGTTCTGCTGGGAATCAGCTTCCGGTCGCTGCGCTACCGGCTCGAGAAGCTCGGCATCGACAAGGAAGATGACCGGGCCGATGACAAGGGAGAGGACAAGGGCGACGACGAACGGTCTGCGGAGTGACGATCTACGTCGCTCAGATGCTGTCAGTGACAATTCTCGGCACGAGGATCGCGTGGGGTAACAAACACTTCCGCCATCTTGTGGAGCGGTCCGGCCAGCCGCGAGGTGGCGCAACGCTTGCTGTAGCGGAGCATCGCCAAGAAGGAGTGGCGACGCTGAACATGAAGAAGCTCAAGAGAGGTTTCACCCTCATCGAACTCATGATCGTCGTGGCGATCATCGGCATCCTCGCGGCGGTCGCGATCCCCGCGTTCATGGACTATATCAAGCGGTCGAAGAAGACCGAGGCGGCGCTGCAGCTCAACAAGATCGGCAAGAGCGCCAAGCGCGCGTACTCGGAGAGCTCGGCATATCCGCAGGGCACCGCCGTCGCGCTGCCCAGCAGGCCGGGCGGCGCCGGTGGTGGCTGCTGCGGTGGAGCGAACAACCACTGCCCCCCCACCTCTGACCTGTTCGCTTCCGAGCCGACGTGGAAGCTGCTCGACTTCCAGATCGACGAGCCCAGCCTGTTCATCTACGACTACACCGCGGCCGCCCCTGGCACGTCGTTCGTCGCCCACGCCGTCGGCGACCTCGACTGCGACGGCACCGAGATCACGTACACGCTCGATGGCACCGCCGTGAACGGCAACCCGGCCGTCAAGCTCACCGAGCCGCCGCCGAACTCGGACTAGCCGAGCGGACGTCACGCCCCGCACCGGTCGCGCGGGACCAGCAACCTCGATGCGTCGAGGTTGCTGGCGTTTTCGGGACACCTCGCGCCGAGTCCGACGAGACGCGTCGACGCCGGCCGGCACGCGTTCTGCTTTGCCTGTAGGCGCGGGGCAGAGAGCGCGCATACTCGCGGATTTTCTCAGGCTTCTCCAGGCGGATTCACGGCCCGAAGCGCCGTTTTTTGGTTCGAGAGTGACATTCCTCGGCATGTCGTGAGCCTCGACGCCAAACGATCTGCTGAGTTAGCAGCGGCATATCCGTTGCTTGATGTTCCGCAAATGATGCTCAAGAAAGCCAAGCGAGGGTTCACCCTCATCGAATTGATGATCGTCGTTGCGATCATCGGCATCCTCGCGGCCGTCGCGATCCCGGCGTTCATGGACTACATGAAGCGCTCGAAGAAGACCGAAGCTTCGCTGCAGCTCAACAAGATCGGCAAGAATGCGAAGCGGTCCTATTCGGAGAGCTCGGCGTATCCGATCGGCACCGCCACCCCGCTGCCCACCAGCCCCGGCGGTGTTGGTGGCTGCTGCGGTGGAGCGAACAATCACTGCGCTCCCACCTCTGACCTGTTCGCCTCCGAGGCGACGTGGAAGCTGCTCGACTTCCAGATCGACGAGCCCAGCCTGTTCATCTACGACTACACCGCGGCCGCCCCTGGCACGTCGTTCGTCGCCCACGCCGTCGGCGACCTCGACTGCGACGGCACCCAGATCACGTACACGCTCGACGGCACCGCCGCGAATGGCAACCCGGCCGTCAACCTGACCGAGCCGGCCGTCAACGCCGATTAGTCCCCGCGCATCGCGAACCTTGCCGTCGGAGCGATCCGGCGGCTTTGCATTTTCGGGGAGGACCGGCTGCGCTACAATCGCGCCATGCGTGATCGCGACGCGGGCTTCACGCTGATCGAGCTGATGGTGACCATCGCGGTGATCTCGATCCTCGCCGCGATCGCCCTGCCCAGCTTCTTCGGTGAGGCCCGCAAGGCCAAGGCGGCCTCGGAGGTCGAGCCGCTGTTCAACGACCTGCGGGTCCGGCTCGAGCAATACATGCAGGAGAACGGGCGGTACCCGGCGACGATCGGCGAGGGCACGCTGCACCCGAGCTCGCCACCCGGTCCGACACCGGTCGATATCAACCCGCTGCCGGCGACCTGGGCGACGACGCTCAAGGTCCGGATCAGTGGGGTCGATCAGGTCCGCTGTCGTTACACCTGGGCGACCGGCCGCCCGACGGTCGACGATGCCAACATCGGCCCGGTCGCGGGGGGCGCTCCACCCGACGGCTTCGGCTTCACCGCCCCGTCGACCGACTGGTACTACCTGCTCGCGAAGTGCGACATGGACGGCGGCGGCGCCGGCAGCGGCAGCGGCAACAACAACGGCAAGTTCAGCTGGTACTTCACCAGCAGCGTCGATCCGACGATCCGCAAGCTCAACGAGGG
>DASWRS010000513.1:0-28816 GCA_036403075.1 Kofleriaceae bacterium | reverse complement strand
CCTCCGCCGTCGTCTACTACATCGACGATCATGGCCAGCTGCTCGCCGTCGGCGGCGGTCCGATGGGCGCCCCGAAGCTGCCCTGGTACGTGCGCCAGCGCATCGAGACGCCGGGCGAGCACCTGATCGACGTCCACGCCGCCGAGCTCACCGGCCTCGCGGATCGCCTCGTGCTCACGTGGCACGGCACGAAGACCGACCTCGGCGCGGTCGCGGTGTTCTATCCGAGCTATCGCGGGCGCGGCCAGTCGATGGTGCGGCCGCTCAAGGAGCTGCTCGTGTTCTTCCTGGTGCTGTTCGGCGCGTGCGCCGGGATCGTCGCGTTCACCGTGGCGCAGTTCATGGCGCCGATCCGCCGGCTCGAGCAGCGCGCGGACGCGATGGCGCGCGGCGAGCTCGCCGATCCGGTCGTGGTGGGCGGCGAGGGCGACGAGATCGGGCGGCTCACGCTCGCGCTCGAGGAGATGCGGCGCGCGCTGCGCGACAAGCTGCGGTCGACCGAGGAGGTCAACCTCGACCTCGAGCGCGCGGTCCAGATGCGCACCGCCGATCTCGCGCGCAAGAACCGCGAGCTCGCCGAGACCCTCGACAAGCTGACCCGCGCCCAGGAGCAGCTGGTCCGGTCCGAGAAGCTCGCCTCGATCGGCCAGCTCGTCGCCGGCATCGCCCACGAGATCAACAACCCCGTGAACGCGATCGTCAACACCGTCGGCCCGCTCGAGCAGGCGATCAACGACATCGACTCGACCGATCCGGTCGCCCGCGGCGAGGCGGCGCGCGACGTCCGCGAGATGGTCCGCGTCGTCCAGCGCGGCGCCCAGCGCACCAAGGCGATCGTCACCGCGCTCCACAACTACTCGCGGACCGACGAGGAGAGCGTCGTCGAGTTCGACATCGATCGCTCGATCGACGACTCGCTCGAGCTGCTCCGCCACCTGCTCAAGGACAAGACCGTCACCAAGCGCTACGGCGACGTCGGCCGGGTCCGGGGCCACGCCGGCCAGGTCAACCAGGTGTTCATGAACCTCCTGACCAACGCCGCCCAGGCGCTGTCGGGCCGGCTCGACGCCACGATCGCGATCGAGACCACCGGCAACGCCGACGGGGTCGAGGTCAAGATCCGGGACAACGGCCAGGGCATCCCGCCCGACATCCTGCCGCGGATCTGGGATCCGTTCTTCACCACCAAGGACGTCGGCGAGGGCACCGGCCTGGGGCTGTCGATCGTCCACGAGCTCGTCGAGCGCCACGGCGGCACGATCGAGTGCCAGACCACGGTCGGCGCCGGCACCACGTTCATCGTCAAGCTGCCGCGCCAGATCCCGGTCGCGCTCAAGGCGCGCACCAAGGGCGTGTCGCTGGTGTCGCGCTCGGGCTGAGCGTCAGGTCGGCTTGCGGGTCGCGGCGTCGACCCGATCGAGGTACCGCGACAGCCGCGTGCGCCGGGCGACCTCGGCGGCGGGGAACTCGACCAGCGGGAGGCGCAGCGCGTGGAGCTGGCCGAACAGCCCGAGGTCGGCCACGGTCGCGTGCGCGCCGAGCCAGAACCCGTCGTCGGGGGCGCGCGCCTCGAGATCGTCGAGCACCGCCGCCATCCGCGCGTAGCACGCGTCCAGGCCGCCGCGCAGGAAGTCGCGCTCCATCAGCTTCTTGACCGTGCCGCGCCGCACCGCGCTGCCGACCACCGAGCGCACGACCGGCGGCAGCGGGCCGAAGAAGTGCTTCTTCGGCACCGGCCAGCCGCGGTCGTCGGCCCAGCGGGTCGCGAGCACGTAGGGATAGAGCGAGGTATCGGCGAACTCCTCCCACAGCCAGGACTCGGCCGTGGCGCGCGCGTCGAGGCCGCGGGTCAGCGATCCGGGCACGACCACCTCGATCCGCCGCAGGATCCGCGTCGAGTCGGCGACCTTGTCGTCGCCGAACGCCACCACCGGGAGCTGGCCGGTCGGGTTGAGCTCCTTGAGCTTCATCATGTTCGCGTAGACGTGCTCGTAGGCCAGGCCGGCGAGCTGGAGCGCCCGCGCGACCTCGAGGACGAACGGCGAGAACGAGTTCCAGCCGTCGAGGCCGGTCTTGGCCGGGAAGTCGTAGAGCGTGACGCGCGGTGGTGTCATGCGCGCACGGTACCCGGCGAGGCCGGGTCGCCGCCAGCCCGGGCCCGGGCTCGCGCCCGCGGGAGCGACGGGCGCTACGTGAGCGCGACGTCGAGCACGCCGCGGCTCGACGGTCGCGCGGTCATGCCCTGGTACCAGCGGTCGAGGTGCGGCCGCTCGATCCGTGGCTTGGGCAGGTGGATCCAGCGGTGGACCTCGCAGGCGATCGGCAGGTCGGCCATCGTCAGCCGGTCACCGGCGAAGAACGGCTGGCGCGACAGGTGCTGATCGACCAGCTCCAGCAGCGCCTCGGTCGCGGCGACCGACCGGGCGATGGCGTCGGCGTCGCGGCGCTCGGCCGGTGTGCGGATCCACTGCATGAACGCGGTGCGGCCGGCGGGGTTGAGCGTGGTCTGCTGCCAGTCCATCCAGCGCTCGGCGTCGAACCGCCGCGGCAGCGCGAGCGGGTAGAGCGTGTCGGGCGCGTGGCGCGCGCACAGGTAGCGCACGATGACATTGGATTCCCAGAGCTGGACCTGGTCGTCCTCGATCAGCGGCACCAGGCCGTTGGGGTTCCGGGCCAGGTACTCCGGGGTCTGGACGATGCCGAACGCGGCGCCTGCGTCGGTGCGCTCGAACGCGACACCGGCCTCCTGGGCCGCGAACACGACCTTGCGCACGTTGATCGACGACAGGCGTCCCCAGATCTTCAGCATGATGGATCTCCTCGGGCCGGCTCGCCCGGCGGCAGCCTAGCAGGGCAGGCCAAGCGGTTGCCGGCGGCGGGCGGGTTTGCGTTTGACAGCGCCGGGATCGGGCTGTAGGTATGTCTCGCTCGTCCGACGGAGAGGTCGAGGCGGCCGCTGGCGGCGGCGCGCAAGCGCCATCGCGAGAGGAAAGTCCGAGCTTCACAGGGCAGGGTGCTGGCTAACGGCCAGTCGAGGTGACTCGCAGGACAGTGCCACAGAAAACAGACCGCCCATCGCAAGATGGGTAAGGGTGAAACGGTGCGGTAAGAGCGCACCGCCTCTCCGGCGACGGAGAGGGCACGGTAAACCCCACCCGAAGCAAGACCAGACAGGGGTCGCGCTGCCCGCGCGATGACTCCGGGTTGGTTGCTCGAGCCCGCCGGTAACGACGGGCCTAGAGGAATGGTCGCCATACACAGAACTCGGCTTACGGACCTCTCCGGCGGGCGGGCACTTTCAGTACATCCCCGGTGCATCTTCGTGCACCCGGGGTGTGCCGTGCCGCGCGGCGGCCGGGGTGAGCGGCCCGTGCGGCGGCCGCGACCGCGGCGGCGTGTTACCGTGAACGGGGACCATGGAGCAGCGTTCGCCGGTGCACGAGATCGTGAACGCGCTGTGGCGCGCGCTCCATGATCTCGGATCGCCGGCCGCGACCGGCGACATCGAGCGCTGGGGGTTCTCGATCCACGCCGCGCTGTCGGCGGCCGGGCGCGAGTTCCACAACCACGACCACGTGATCGACCTGGTCGCCGACAGCGACCCGCTCGAGGTGATCGCGGCGCTGTACCACGACGCGGTGTACATCCAGGTCGATCAGGGACCGCCGCGGTCGATGCGCGGCGAGCTGTCGAGCGTGCTGGCCCAGGGCGCGGATGGCTGGCGCGTGCTGCCGTCGGCCGCCGCGCCGGTGACCGGCGACGTGCTCCACCTGTTCGGCCGCCGGGTCGGCGACATGGTGACGGCGACGACCGGGCTCAACGAGCTGGCGTCGGCGCTGGTCGCGTCGATCCAGCTCGAGGCCGCGCTGTCCCGCGAGCAGCGGATCGTGATCGCGGCGTGCATCGAGCAGACGATCCCGTTCCGGATCGACCCGGTGCCCGAGCTCCACCGCCGGCTCGCCGACCTCGGGCTCGCCGGGGCCGCGCTCGAGGCCGCGGTCCGCTGCGCGGTCCGGGTCGGCAACCGCGACGTCGAGAACTTCGCCGACAACGACGCGGCGCGGTTCCTCGACAACACCTGGAAGCTCCTGCCCGAGAGCAACCCCGCGCTGCACTCGCCGATGGTCTACACCGTGCGCGACTACCGGATCGCGCTGCTCAAGATGGAGGGCTTCCTGGCCTGGCTGCCGGCGGAGCGGGTATTCCATACCTGGAATGACGAGCCCCGGCCCGAGGTCCACGCGCGGCGGATCGCGCGCGCGGCGGGCAACCTCGAGCTCGCGGTGCGCTACCTGCGCGCCAAGCTGTACTCGATCGGGCTGGTCGAGGCGATCGCCGAGATCACCGGCGGCGACGTGCCGGTCGACTACTTCATGGGCGGGGTCAAGTCGGTGCGGCGGCCCGAGATGAAGACGATCGAGCAGTTCCTGCCGGCGATGGCCGATGCCGCCGACCTCGATCCGCCGCTACATCGCCTGCTCGCCGAGGGCCGCGGCTCGGAGTCGAGCTTCGACACCGGCCCGTCGCCGGTCGGCGCGTTCCTCCATGCCGCGGTCGGCGACCGCGAGGTCATGAAGGGAGTCGAGGCGGCCAAGCGGTGGTGGGCCGGAGCCGGCGATGCGCAGGCGTTCCTCGCCGGTCAGCCCAGGTCGCCGGTCGCTGCGATCGCCCGCGCGGCGGCCAACATCATGGACACCCGCCGCGATCGGCTGTTCGCGCTCGCCGAGCGGCTCGAGCGCTGAGGCGCTACGACTTGGCCGCGCCGGGCTTGGCGGCGGCCGGATCCGCACCGCTGGCGCTGCCGGCGTTGCCCTCCGGCGGCGGCTCGAGCAGCTCCTTGCGATAGATCAGCCGGCCGCAGCGCGGGCAGGTCTGGATGCTCTCCATGCGGGCGAGGACATTGCTGAGCTGCGGCGGCAGGGCCATGTGGCAGCCCTGGCAGACACCCTTGACCACCGGGGCGACGGCGTAGCCGCGCTTGGCGGCGAGCGAGTCGTAGATCTTGAGCCACTGGGCCTCGACCTGCGCGCGGGCCGCGTCGCGCTCGGCCGTGGCGGCGGCGAGCTGGGCCTTGAGATCGTTGAGCTGGCCCGACATCCCGGCCTCGCTGCCGGTGAGCTCGTCGCGCAGCGCGCCGACGTCCTTGTCGCGGGCCTCGAGCTGCGTGGTCGACTGGGCGGCGGCCTCGTTGACCTTCTTGAGCTCGGTCTCGCGGTCGCCGATCGCCTTGCGCTTGTTCTCGACCTCGCGACTCGAAGCGTTGAACTCCTTGGTGTTCTTGGACGCCTGGAACTTGCTCTGGGCCTGGCGCAGCGCATCGCGCTCGCGGTCGATGAGCTCCTGCTGGGCCTTGCGCCACGCGTTGGTCTCGTCGAGCTTGCTGCGCTCGCCGTCGAGCATGGCCTGGAGCTTGGCGAGATCGCGGCGCAGCGGATCGAGCTTGGCGGGGAGCTGGGTCACTGCGGTCTGCAGCTCGCGGACCTTGACGTCGGACTGCTGGAGCTGGAGGAGGAGAACGAGCTGTTCGCGCACTTCGACACCTTTCGACGTACCATCTTGGCATGGACACGGGCGTCGCCCCGTGTCGCGGGTAGCTTCCGTGTATTTTGTCAGTGGGCCCACCTGGGCTCGAACCAGGGACCCACCGGTTATGAGCCGGCCGCTCTAACCGACTGAGCTATGGGCCCGCGCCGAGGGTGCCAGCTGCTGTGGAGCACCGCACGGATCGCAGTCGGCACACTATCAGGTTAGGAAAAATCGACAAGGCCGGCGGTATACTCGGATCCATGAGCGCCGGAAACGTTGCGCGGGTGGTCACCGTCCTGGCTGCGTGTGTCGCGGCCGCCGGATCGGCGACGTCGAAGTCGAGCTCCAACCAGACGCCGCCGATGGCCGGGCCCGGTGACCAGGCGAGCCCCCCGCCGCCCCAGCAAATGGAGGCGGTCCGCGCGCTTGGCCTGTGGCGCTCGACGTTCGGCGCCGTGAAGATCGAGCCCGACGACAGCAAGGGCGGGCTCGACGCGGGCAACCTGCAGGGCGTCTGGGTCTACCAGCGGCAGGGCCAGGAGGTCATCGGCTACTTCGCAGGCAGCCTGCGCGGCAACGTGCTGCAGTTTCGCTGGGACGAGCCCAACGATCCGCCGCTGACCGGCGAGGGCTTTCTCGTATTCGATGTCCAGGGCCGCCAGTACTCGGGCCGCTGGTGGAGCGACAAGCGCGATCGGATCGGGGACTGGAACGGCTGGCGGCAGGCCAGCGCGCAGGGCGCGCGGCCGCGCGTCGACACGACGTCGCCCTACGGCGGCCAGGGCGACCAGGGCGATCCCGCGCAGTCGCCGCAGCAGCCTCCGCGCCAGCGGCAGCCGTATCAGCGGCAGCCCTATCGGCCGCAGCCGCAGCCGTATCAGCAGCCGCAGCCGTATCAGCAGCCGGAGCGGTAGCCGAACCCGCAGCCGGAGCGGTAGCCGAACCCGCAGCGGCAGCCGAAGCCGCAGCGGCAGCGGTAGCCGAAGCCACAGCGGCAGCGGTGCCCGCAGCCGCAGTCGGCGCAGTCGCGCTACTTCGATGCCACCAGCAGCGCGATCACTTCGCCGGCGGCGATCCCGAGCCAGCGGGCTTGGCGCCGTCGGCCGGCTTGGCGGCGGCGCCGGTGCCCGTGGGGGCTGCGGCGCTGTTGGCGGGCTTGGTGTCAGCAGGCTTGGCGCCGCCTGCCGCAGGCGGAGCTTCGGCCGGTGCCGCAGGCGCTGCGGGCGAAGCTCCGGCGGGTGCCGCGGGCGAAGCTCCGGCGGGTGCCGCCGAGCCGGTGGCCGCGGCCTTGGGCGATCCCGCACCGCCCTGATCGAGCGGCGTCATCGGGACCATCGTCGACGCCGAGCCGCTCGCGCTGCCGGCGCTCGCAGAGCCCGCGCCCGGGGTTTGCGCGGCCTTCTTCTTCGCCGCGTCCTTCTCGGCGGCCAGCTTCTCCTGCTGCTCGCCGAACTTCTCGAGCGCGTCGGCCGAGTTGTGGCTGGCGAGGAACGCGAGCAGCATCGAGGTCAGCATGAACACCGTGCCGGCGACCGCGGTGGCCCGGCGCAGGAACGACGACGCGCCCGAGCCGCCGAACACCGTCGCCGCGTTGCCGCCGCCGAACGCCGCGCCCATGCCGCCGCCCTTTCCGCTTTGCAGCAGCACCGTGAGCATCAGGAACAGGCACACGATGATGTGCAGGATGGTGAGCAGCGTCGACATGCGGACCTTGCTTCTAGCCCAACCCGCGGGTCCGTGCAATTCAGCCCGTGACGCGAAGCGGCACACCGGCCGCGCAGCGCACGGGACCTGCGAACCAGCTCCCGGAGGAACCAGGTGATGGCAAGGAGCCCTCAGCTCGGCCGCGTGGCCTTGACGATCGCAATAAAATCACTGGCTTCGAGCGAGGCGCCGCCGACCAAGGCGCCGTCGATGTCGGCCTCGGCCATGAGCGCCTCGGCATTGTTCGGCTTGACCGAGCCGCCGTACTGGATCCGGATCGCGCCGGCGGCCGCGCCGCCGAGCCGCTCGCCGAGCCGCCGGCGGATGTGGGCGTGGACCTCCTGCGCCTGGGCCGGCGTCGCCGTGCGCCCGGTGCCGATCGCCCACACCGGCTCGTAGGCGATCACGAGCCGCGGCGCGCTCGCCGCGTCGATGCCCGCGAGCCCGCCGTCGAGTTGCTCGTCGACCACCGCGAGCGTGCGGCCGCCGTCGCGCTCGGCCAGCGACTCGCCGACGCACACGATCGCGCCGAGCCCGGCGGCCAGCGCCGCGCGCGCCTTCTTGCCGACGCCCTCGCTGGTGTCGCCGAAGAACTGCCGGCGCTCGCTGTGGCCGACGATCACCCAGCTGCCGCCGGCATCGGCGACGTGGTCCGCCGAGACCTCGCCGGTCCACGCGCCGCGTGCCTCCCAGTGGCAGTCCTGCGCGCAGGTCGCGATCGCCGAGCCCTCGAGCCGCCGGGCCACGGCGTGGATCGCGGTGAACACCGGCGCGACGCCGACGGCGACGCCCTTGACCGCGCCGAGCTGGTTCTTGAGCTCGGTGACCAGGGCGAGCGACTCGGCGATCGTCTTGTGGAGCTTCCAGTTGCCGACGACGAACGGGGTGCGCATGAGCTTCGTAGTACAGCACGGCGGCGCCGCGGGCCAGTGCCTACGGCGCCGTCGGCAGGTCGCCGACGACAGTCTCGGCCTGGGGCGCCCAGGTCACGCGGTACTCGCAGCGCCGCGCGCCGGTGAACACGCACGCGGTGTGGCTCGCCAGCGCGGCCTCGGCGCCGGTCAGCTCGACGACGCGCTCGAGCTCGGCGGCGACCAGCGCGCAGACCTCGGCCGAGCCGGCGTAGCCGTGCAGCACGACGTCGGCGTCGCCGGCGTGGAGGCCGATCTCGACATCGCCCCAGTCGTGGTAGCGCGCCCAGAACGCGGGCAGCGCGGCGAGCACGGTCTCGGCCGACAGCGTCGTCGGATCGGCCCCGAACAGCCGCGCGAACGTGGCGCTCATCGTGCCGCGGCCGACCTTGCGCGGCACCAGCTGGCTCGGCACGTGGCTGCGCGCGACGTCGAAGGCGGCGACCAGCGCGCCGAGGTCGACCCAGCCCAGCGGCGGCAGGCTCGGCGACAGCGCGTCGGCCAGCGCCGGCAGCTGGTGGACGATCCGCGCGATCCCGGACTCGCCGACGTGGTGCTGGAGCAGCCGCGACAGCACGCGGAGGTGGGCGGCGCGGACGTGGCCGGTGATCAGGCGGGCGCTCGGCGGGCTGGGCACGAGGATGTGGTCGATGCCCTCGGTCGGCCCGAGCAGCGCCTGGGCGACCTGGATCGGGTCGGGCGGCGGCCGGGTGATCGCGATCGGCTCCTCGGGCAGGCGATCGAGCGCGCGGGCCAGCGCGATCGAGAACGTCGAGGCCGAGGCCCAGCGCTTCTTGGCGGCCGGGGCGAGCGCCTTGGCGAGCACGGCATCGACCGCCTCGGACAGCGACGGCCGGAGCTCGGACGGCGGCGGCAGCGGCTCGGCGACCTGGCGCTGCACGACCTGGGGCGCCGGGCCGGCGCCGAACGGCGGCTTGCCGGTCAGCATGCAATACACCGTCGCGGCCAGGCCGTAGACGTCGGTGGTCGGCGCGTCGGCGTGCTCGAGGAACGACTCGGGTGCGGCGAACCCGGGCGTGCCCGCGGCGTCGCGCTGATCGCCCGCGCGCACCGCGACCCCGACGTCGACCAGCACGGCGCGGTCGCGCTCGCGATCGAGCAGGATGTTCGCCGGCTTGACGTCGCGGTGGATCACGCCGACCTCGTGCATCGCGTCGAGCGCGTCGCCGATCTCGAGCGCGACCTGGGCGATCGCGGCGGTCGGGAACCATTCGTTGCGCTCGAGCTGGGCGCGCAGCACCTCGGACAGCGGCTGGCCCTCGACCAGCTCCATCACGAAGTACACCTCGCCGGCGTGCTCGCCGAGCGCGTAGACCTGGACCAGGTTGGGGTGGTGCAGCGACGCGAGCAGCCCGGCCTCGGCGCGGAACCGCGACACCAGGTCGCGATCCGACGCCAGATCCGAGCGCAGCACCTTGATCGCGACCGGGCGGCCGAGCCCGAGGTCCTCGCCGCGGTACACCACGCCCATCGCGCCGCGCGACAGCTCGTGGACGACGCGGTAGGTGCCGCCGACGATCGTGCCGGTCGACAGCCCGCCGGTGTCCGAGCCCGGCTCGCTCTCGGCGGCGCGCGCGTCGGACGCGATCACGAGGATCTTGCCGGCGGGGACCGTGCGCAGCGCGCCGTAGCAGCGCGCGAGCGCCGCCTCGCCGCTGCGCTCGCCGGGCGCGAGCTCGGTCACGGTCGCGCGGACCTGGACATCGAGCAGGGTCGTGGGGTCGGCGGCGATCGGATCGATCTGGACCTTGTCGATCAGCTTGCGCACGACCAGCGCCGCCTGGTCCGCGGTCGCGCCGACCAGCAGCACGGCGATCTCGTCGCCGCCGAGCCGGCCGATCGGATCGTTGCCGCGCACGGTCGCGCGCACCCGGCTGGCGACCTGGGCGAGCACCTCGTCGCCGGCGCGGTGGCCGTGCGCGAGGTTGATGCGGCGCAGCCCGACGACGTCGATCACCGCGAGCGCCAGCGACTCGCGCCGCCGCGCCGCCCCGGCCGCCTCGTGCGCGATCGTCTGCTCGAACGCGCCGCGCGACAGCGCGCCGGTCAGCGGATCGTGCAGGCTGGCCGCGAGCAGGCGCTCGCCGTCGGCGACCAGCCGGCGGTGGCTGGTCAGCCACGACAGCTCGCGGGTCAGCCGCATCGCGAGCGCCTTCAGGTCGTTGCGCTCGGCGGCGGAGAACCGCCGCGCGGCGTCGGCGACCACCGCGACCAGCCCGGCGACCTCGGTCGGCGACGAGCGCAGCGCGTCGGCGATCACCGAGCGCGGCTCGGCGCCGCTGGTGATCACCGTGCCGGCCGCGGCGGCCGCGATCCGGGCCGCGCCGGCGACCTCGGCCCGGTAGCGATCCGACGGCGGCGGCCGCGCGGTGGTCGGCATCATCTGGTTGCCGTCCTTCCACCACACGATGCAGTCGCTGGCGGAAAACCCCGCGGCGACCGCGAGCAGGGTCTCGGCCGCGCTGCCGGTGAGATCGACGAGCGACGTCGCGATCAGCCCGCGCGCGCGGGCGAGGTCGAACTCGGCGAGCGTGGGCTCGACGTGGACGATCGCCGCGAGCGCGGCGGGCGCGACCGGGGTCAGGATCGCACCCGCGGCCCCGGTCTGCGACGCGGCGCCGGCGAGCCGGGCGGGGTTGCCGCCATCACCGACGATCCAGCGCGGCGGCCCCGAGGGCGGCGCCGGCGGCAGGTCCCCGGCGATCGCGGGTGCGATCAGCACGGCGGCGCAGTCGGTCACCGCCGCGCCCGGCGCCACCGCGCGCAGCGCGACCCGGGCGATCGCGGCGGCGGCCTGGAGCTCGCCGATCAGACGACCCGAGGGGTCGACGACCGCGAGCTGCTTGTCTGCCATCGCGTGATCATAGCCGGAGCGCCGCGATCCCGGGCAGATCGACGCCCTGGACGAACTCGAGCGAGGCCCCGCCGCCGGTCGAGACGTGTGAGACCTTGTCGGCGAGCCCGGCCTGGGCGATCGCGGCCGCCGAGTCGCCGCCGCCGACCACCGTGAGCGCGAGCTTGTTGTCGGCCAGGGCGCGGGCGACCGCGACCGTGCCCGCCGCGAACCGCGGCTTCTCGAACACGCCCATCGGGCCGTTCCAGAACACCGTGCGCGCGGCGGCGAGGGTCTTGCGGTAGGCCTCGATCGTCACGGGGCCGATGTCGAGCGCCATGGCCTCGGCGGGGATCGCGTCGACCGAGACCGGCGTGGCGCCCTCGGCATCGAGCCCGGTGGCGACCACGACGTCGCTCGGCAGGTGGACGGCGATCCGCTTCTCGATCGCCTTGCGCAGGAAGTTGCGCGCGATCGGCAGCTTGTCGCGCTCGACCTTGCTCTTGCCCAGCGCCTTGCCCTGGGCCTCGAGGAACGTGTTGGCCATCGCGCCGCCGATCACGATCGCGTTGACGCGCTCGAGCAGGGCATCGAGCACCTCGATCTTGTCGGACACCTTGGCGCCGCCGAGCACGGCGACGTAGGGCCGGTCGACGTCGCCGAGCAGGCGCGACAGGAAGTCGATCTCCTTGGCCATGACGAAGCCGGCGCCCTTCTCGCCGACGTACTTGACCATGCCGGCGGTCGAGGCGTGGGCGCGGTGGGCGGTGCCGAACGCGTCGTTGACGTAGACGTCGCAGTACGACGCCAGGGTGCGCGCGAACTGCTCGTCGTTGGCCTCCTCGCCCGGGTGGAACCGCAGGTTCTCGAGCATCGCGATCTGGCCGTCGCGCAGGTCGCTGACGACCTTGCGCGCGCCATCGCCGACCGGCTCGTCGGCCAGGGTGACGTCGAGGTCGAGCAGCGCCGCGAGGCGCTGCGCGACCGGCTCGAGCGAGTACTCGGGCTTGACCTTGCCGTCGGGCCGGCCGAGGTGCGAGCCGAGCACGATGCGCGCGCCGCGCTCGATCAGGTGGCGCAGCGTCGGCAGCGTCGCCGTGATCCGCGCGTCGTCGCCGACCTGCTTCGCACCGGCCTCGCCCTTGGCGAGCGGCACGTTGTAGTCGACGCGCACGAACACGCGCTTGCCCTCGACCGCGAGCTCGGTGACCGGCTTGATGCCCGCCTGAGGATTGAGACTCATGCTCACAGCTTCTCCGCGACGAACTTCGCGAGATCGAGCAGGCGCTGCGAGTAGCCCATCTCGTTGTCGTACCAGGCCATCACCTTGATCAGGTCGCCGGTCGCGGTGGTCAGCGGGGCATCGACGGTGGCCGAGTGCAGGTCGCCGTTGAAGTCGCACGACACCAGCGGCTCGTCGCTGACCGCGAGGATGCCCTTGAGCGGGCCGGCCGCCGCGGCGCGGAACGCATCGTTGACCTCGTGCGCCGTGGCCTTGCGCTCGAGCCGCGCGGTGAGGTCGACCAGCGACACGTTCGGGGTCGGGACCCGGATCGACATGCCGTCGAGCTTGCCGGCCATCGCGGGCAGCACCTCCTTGAGCGCCTTGGCCGCGCCGGTCGTGGTCGGGATCATCGACAGCGCCGCCGCCCGGGCGCGCCGCAGGTCCTTGTGCGGCAGGTCGAGGACCTGCTGGTCGTTGGTGTACGAGTGGATCGTCGTCATCAGGCCCGACACGATGCCGAAGCTCTCGTGCAGGACCTTGGCGACCGGCGCCAGGCAGTTGGTCGTGCACGACGCGTTCGAGATGATGTGGTGCTCGGCGGGCTTGTACATCTCGAGGTTGATGCCCATGCAGAGCGTGACGTCGGGGTTCTTGGCCGGCGCCGAGATGATCACCTTCTTGGCGCCGCCGGTGCGGTGCTTGGCCGCGCCGTCCTTGTCGACGAACCTGCCGGTCGACTCGATCACGACGTCGACGCCGGCATCGCGCCACTTGATCGCCGCCGGATCCTTCTCGGCGCTGATCTTGACGGTGTTGCCGTTGACCACGATCGCGCCGTCGCGGATCTCGACGGTGCCGGGGTACTTGCCGTGCACCGAGTCGTGCTTGAGCAGGTGCGCCAGCGTCCCGACGTCGGTCAGGTCATTGACGAGGACGAGATCGAAGACCTCAGGAGTCGCCGCGAGGCAGCGCACGAAGCCGCGACCGATGCGACCGAAGCCATTGATACCGATGCGAACCTTCGACATGGCGCGCACCCTAGATCGGATCTCGGAACGCTGCCAGGGTCAGATCGACACGCATCGCGAGGCGAGCGTCAGGCGACAGCAGCACACAGCCGTTCGCGCAGACCGTGCGGTTTCCGCACAGCCCTCGGCGTGTTCCGGCGGCGGCTACGCGACCTGCTGCGCCTTGTCGCTGCGGGCCATCTTGGCGGTCACCTCGCTGATCAGCTCCGTCGCCAGCGCGACGATCTGCTTCTCGTCGAAACCCTGCGCCTCGAGGTCGCGGTAGATCGACTTGGCGAGGATCTTCACCGCACGGGACTTGGCTTCGCGCTCGCTCATGGTGTCGTGAGCTATCAAGCACTCAGTATGCCAGGCCGTGACAGGATGCAACCCGCTGAAACTATAGTCGGGATCTAACGGAGATCCTCGCTCCGCGAAGCAGCTTCCTGCATAGCGGAGGACTCGGGTGCATAACCCGCTACGCATACGGTCCGACCATCGGGCCGTGTAGGGGCAAGGCCGCTCAGTTCTCGACGAAGGCCTTGAGCCGCTTGGACCGCGACGGGTGCCGCAGCTTGCGGAGCGCCTTGGCCTCGATCTGGCGGATGCGCTCGCGGGTGACCTCGAAGTCCTGGCCCACCTCTTCGAGGGTGTGGTCGGACTTCTCGCCGATGCCGAATCGCATGCGCAGGACCTTCTCCTCGCGCGGGGTGAGCGTGGCCAGGACCTTGCGGGTCTGGTCGGCCAGGTTCACCGAGATCACGCTCTCGCTCGGCGACACGATCGACTTGTCCTCGATGAAGTCGCCCAGGTGCGAGTCCTCTTCCTCGCCGATCGGGGTCTCGAGCGAGATCGGCTCCTTGGCGATCTTGAGGACCTTGCGCACCTTGTCGAGCGGCAGCTCCATGCGCTCGGCGATCTCCTCGGGGATCGGCTCGCGGCCGAGCTCCTGGACCAGGTAGCGCGTGGTGCGCACCAGCTTGTTGATCGTCTCGATCATGTGGACCGGGATCCGGATCGTCCGGGCCTGGTCGGCGATCGCGCGGGTGATCGCCTGGCGGATCCACCACGTCGCGTAGGTCGAGAACTTGTAGCCGCGCTTGTACTCGAACTTGTCGACCGCCTTCATCAGGCCGATGTTGCCCTCCTGGATCAGATCCAGGAACTGCAGGCCGCGGTTGGTGTACTTCTTGGCGATCGAGACCACGAGCCGGAGGTTGGCCTCGACCAGCTCGGACTTGGCGCGGTCGGCCATCCGCTCGCCCTCGTGGAGGTCGCGGAACGTCGAGCGCAGCTCGGGCGCGGCGCCGCGGGCCTCCTCCTCGATCACGGCGACCTTGCGCATCGCCGTCTTGATCTGCTCCTCCATCTCCTCGAAGTCGGCGATCGTCATCATCGTCTTCTTGCCGACCGCGCGGGCACGCTGCGGCGACGCGCGCATCTCGCGCAGCGTCTTCCGGATCTCGTTGGCCGGCATCCCGGCCTTGGCCTCGCACTCGCGGACCTCGAGCTCGGCCTTGTCGAGCTTGATGATGATGTTCTTGAGCTGGGCGACGATGCGATCGACCGTGGGCTTGTTGAGCCGGAGGTCGGACAGCTCCTCGAACATCTGGGCGCGGTTGGCGCGGATCAGGTCCTTGACCTTCTTCTTCTTGCCGTCGGTGTCGGCCTCGACCAGGCGCTCCTCGAGCTTCTCGGTGTCGCGCTGGAGCTTTCTGACCTTGTCGATGATCTTGCACACCCGGTCGACGTAGAACTGCTCGTTGAACTCGGCCTCGTCCTCGTCGATGTCCTTGACGACGTCCTTGACGCGGACCTTGCCGCGGCGCAGCCGCTCGCCGATCTCGAGCAGCTCCTCGACCGCGACCGAGCTGTTGAGCACGGCCTGGAGCATCTTGCGCTCGCCGTCCTCGATACGCTTGGCGATCTCGACCTCGCCCTCGCGGGTCAACAGCGACACCGAGCCCATCTTGCGCAGGTACATGCGGACCGGATCGCTGGTCCGCGAGTACGCGTACTCCTCGTCCTCGTCGACCTCGCCCTCCTCCTTCTCCTTCTCGATGTCGAGGCCCTTGGGCGGCTGATCGACCAGCTCGGGGCGGCGCGTGCCCGAGCCGTCGACGACCTCGATGCCGTGCTCGCCGAGCGCCGCGAGCCAGCCGTCGATCTGATCGGTCGACACCACGTCCTCGGGCATGTGGTCGTTGACCTCGTCGTAGGTCACGAAGCCCTTCTGCTTGCCGAGCTCGATCAGCTTGTCGCGCGCGGTGTTGCCGTCGCGCGCACCGGCGCCGGCGCGGGCCGGCTTCTTGCGGGTCTCGGCCTCCATCGCCGCGGCGTCGGCCTCGCTCACCAGGCTACGCGGCTTGGGCGCGGCGCCGAAATCGTCCTCGTCGTCGTCCTCGAACGGCGGGATCACGACATCGTCGGCGGCGTCGTCGAGATCGATCTCGGCGGGCCGGCCGGGCTTGGCGGCGAGCTTGCCGCCCGGCTTGGCGGCCTTGGCAGCCTTGGCAACGGCTGCGAATTCGTCATCGTCGTCATCGTCGTCGAAGCCGTCGTCGTCCTCGTCGCGCGGCGGCCGGGGCGGCTTGGTCGCCGGCTTGGTCAGCGGCTTGGCGACCGGCTTGGCGTCCTTGCCGGCGTCCACGCCGGCGGCCTTGGCCTTCTTGTCGTCGGGTCTGGCGTCCTTGGCCTTCGGGTCTTTTTTGGCCTCGGGCTTGCCGTCGGGCTTCGCCTCGCTCTTGCCCTCGTTCTTGCCCTCGTTCTTCCCCTCGGGCTTCGCTTCGGCCTTGATGGCCTCGGGTCTGCCGTCGCTCCTGGCGTCGCCCCTTGCTTCGCTCTTGCCGTCGCTCCGGCCCTCCGGCTTCTTCGGCGCATCCTTCGCGCCGACCGCGGCCGGTTTCTTTGCCTTCGGATCCGGCTTCTTCGTCTTTGCGAGCTGGGTACGCGCCATATCTACTCGACCTGCTTTCGGTTCGACGTCTCGGGATCGGGCGGAGGACCGCTGGTCTCGGTCCGGGATCCGGCAGTGATCTCGTCTGCGAGCTTGCTGGCAAGCTCGGCGTTGCCCGTGCGCACGGCGACGTTGTGCTGCGCCAGCCGGCGCGCCACGTCGTGATCGCCGCGGCGCCTGGCGTCCGCGAGGTGCTTGGTCAGCTCCATCCGTCGTGCGTTCGCCTTGCGGACCTCGAGGTTTCGCGTCAGCTCCGCGAGCGACGAAGCCGGGTCCTTGGCGAGGGCGTATTTTCCGGACAGCACGTGCTTGGCCGTAGACGGGGGCAGTTGCACAGGAGCAAGCTCCAGGAAGGACTGTCCCCCCCGAGCGCGGGAATACATGTCGCGAAGGCGAGCATCCGTCAAGAGCCAAAAAGCCTTGTCTGCCTCGGCGCTTGCAATCAGCACTGGATGATCGGCCAGCAACATGACCAGCTCGAGCTCCTCCGTTGGCGGAGGTGCGACCTGCTCGGACGTCGCAGGTGCGCCCTGTTCTTGCTGTGGTGACGGGGCGTTGGGATGTTGCGCGGGGCGGTGAGCCGGTGCGTGGTTCGGGTTGCCCCCCCGGCTCAGCGCAGCTCTCACCACCCCGACATCCACGTCCATCGCGGTCGCCAAGGTGCCGACGATTAGATCACGTTTGATCGGGTTGGCAATTTTCCCGATCAGCCGGGCGGCGTCTTCCAGGGCCCGGGCGCGGGCGTCCGCGTTGGCGCGCGCCTTCCCCCAGACCTCGAACGCGAAGAACTCGATGCCGCCCTGGGCCCGGTCGACCGCCTCGCGGAGCAGCGCCGCGCCGCCGGAGGCGACCAGGCTGTCCGGATCGACGCCGCCGGACAGCATGCCGGCGCCACCCGACCGGCCGTGGCCCGGGCGCGAGGCCACCAGGACCTCGATGTCGGCCTCGACGCACAGCTGGAGGGCGTGCATCGTGGCCTTGTACCCGGCCCGATCGCCGTCGTAGAGCAGCACGACCCGCTCGGCGAGCCGCTTGAGCACGGCGATCTGCTCGGGCGTGAGCGCGGTGCCCAGCGGCGCGACGACCTCGGTGAACCCGGCCTGGTGCAGCGTGATCACGTCGAAGTTGCCCTCGACCAGGACGGCGCGCTTCTGGGCGGCCATGGCGTCGCGAGCCTGGGCGAGGCCGAACAGCAGCTTGCCCTTCTTGTAGACCGCGCTCTCGGGGCTGTTGATGTACTTGGGCGGCTCGCTGCCGTCGGGCGATGGGGTCGGGGCGCCGACCAATCGCGACGAGAACCCGACGACGTCGCCGCCGGGCACGATCACCGGGCAGACCAGGCGGTCGCGATTGCGATCGTAGAACCCGCCGGTCTTCGGCCGGTGCGCGATCAGGCCGACGCGGACCGCGAGCTCGAGGTCGGCGCGCCGCGTCTTCAGGTGGTCGGCCAGCGCGCTCCACTCGATCGGCGCGTAGCCCAGCTGGAACCGCTCGGCCGTCTCGGCGGTCACGCCGCGCCGCGCCAGGTAGGCGCGCCCGGGCTCGCCGCGGCGCGCGTCCAGGAGGATCTCGCGGAAGAACGCGGTGGCCTGCTTGTTGAGATCGAGCATCGCGATCCGCTCGGTGCGGGCGCGCCGCAGCTCGGGCGATTCCTCGATCCGCGGCACCGTGATGCCGTACTGACCGGCGAGCTGCTCGGCGACCTCGACGAAGCTCTTGCCCTCGAGCTCCATCACGAACGAGAACACGTCGCCGTGCTTCTGGCAGCCGAAGCAGTGGAAGAACTGCTTGGCCGGGACGACGTTGAACGACGGCGTCTTCTCGCCGTGGAACGGGCACAATCCCTTCCAGCTCGTCCCGGCGCGCTTGAGCTGCACGTGCTGGCCGATCACAGCGACGATATCGGCCGCGTCGCGGATCTGTGTGATCACGTCGTCCGGAATCATGGCCCGATGCTCGGTTCTCGGTTCATTCCATCACGCACGTTCGACACACCGGATGCAGGCGCGCGACCGCCCCGGTGGACGCACATCGGTCAACCATGACCGATCCGCGCGCCGGGTGGTAGCACCGACGCGCCCGGCCGCGAAAAACCGGAGGTCACCGGGTGGCGGCGGGGGGCGCGGCGCTGCCCGCGGCCGCCGGCAGGTCCCGGGGCCGGGAGCCATCGACGAGCGCGTAGACCACCAGCGCGAGCGTCAGGGCGATCCACAGACCGAGCAGGGTCTGGATCGCCCGGGTCGTACCGGTCGCCAGCTTGGGGCCGTGATCCTCGTGCCCGAGGTCGTGGCGGTGCTTGCGACGCGGCGTCCCGGGGTACTCGCCTTCCTCGATCGCGGTCATCGCCGGCACACTGCCAAAGCCCGGACGGACCGTCAAGCCGTGGGGCGGAGGCCCCGCAGGCCCCGGAGCGTTGGCGCGGAGCGGCGGGGGCGGGCGGCTCAGCGGCTGGCGTCGCGCATCAGCCGGGCGAACGCCGCCCCGGCCGCGGCGGCGATCGGCTCGGCGCACGCGATCGGCGCGCCCTCGGCGGTCGCGATCGCGATCGTGCACATCACCTGGTCGGCGATCGAGATCGGAACAACCACGAGATCGCCGTCGTGGTGGCCGAGCGAGGCCAGGAGCAGCCGGTCGATCGCGACGAGCTCGCCCGCGGTGCCGCGCAGCGTGACGTTGAGCTCGACCGCCTGCGGCACCAGGCCGCCGCCCTCCATCGGCACGGCGATCTCGCCCAGGCCCGAGCCGGCGCGCTGGAAGCCCTTCCAGCCGATCGCGGTGCCGCCGCGGATCACCAGCAGGATCGCCGCCTCGCACGCGGGGGCGAAGCGCTCGAGCGTGTCGATCACCAGGTCCGCGACCCGGTCGCGGCCCGTGCTCCGGCGGATCGCGCGGGTCGCCTCGCCGAGCGTCGCGCCGGCCATGATCCGGGGCGCGGAGCCGACCGCGACCTTGCGGATCGCGATCCGGCCGAGCAGCCGGCCCTCGGCGTCCAGCGACGCCGCGTCGGCGATCGTGCGGACATAGGTCCGGCGCTCGCGCCCGCTCGACTCGTCCTCGATCGGCCCGGCCGGGATCGCGAGCTCGTCCTCGAGCACGGCGTGCTGCGACAGGTCATCGAGGTCCTCGGTGCCCGGCGCCTCGAGCCCGGCCGGCGCGTCGACCTCGACCGGGATCAGGTCGTCCTCGGTCGGATCGGCGCCGGGCCCGGTGTCCATGGCGAGCGGCGGCGCGGGCGGATCGGGCGCGGTGCCGGCGTCGGTCGGCGGCCGGAACACCGCCATCTCGCGGGTCGAGACCGGCAGCGTCGGAGGCTCGGGCTCGGGCTCGGGCTCGAGCTGGACCGGCAGCACCGGGAACGCCGGGAACGCCGGGATGCTCTTGCCACGCGCCCGCAGGAACCTCGCGGTGCGCCGGATCTGGTAGACGCGCTCGAGCTGGTAGCGGATCCGGAGCTCGGCCGCGACCGCCGGGATCAGCCGGCGGACGTCGACGCAGAGCTCGTCGGCGATCAGCGCGAGCTGGCGCGGCGGCAGCGGCGCGACCGCCGCGATCACGACGTGGCGCTCGGGCCCGATCTGGAGCAGCGGCACGCACGACAGCCGGTCGGCGAGCTCGGGCGACAGCCGGTGCTGCAGCTCGGGATCGGCCTTCTCGAAGTGGCGCGCCAGCGCGGCGGGCATGTGGTGCTGGCGGCCGAGCACGCGCGACAGCGGATCGAGCTCGAGGTAGTGCAGCTCGACGAGGTTGGTGCCGAGCCGGCCGCCCCACAGCACCTGCGCGCGGAGCGCTTGCTCGACCTGCTCGGGGGTGAGCAGCCCGGCTGCCACGAGGTGCTCACCCAGCCTCGGCATGTGTCGCGGCCACTGTATCAGGCGACCCGGCGGTGCGCCGGAGCGCGCTCAGGCCACGGTGATGTCCTTGGCCAGGTACACATCTTGAATCGCCTGGAGCAGCTCGACGCCCTCCTTGAACGGCTTCTGGAACGCCTTGCGCCCGGCGATCAGGCCCATGCCGCCCGCGCGCTTGTTGATCACCGCCGTCACCACCGCGTCGCGCAGATCGTTCTCGCCGGCCGCGCCGCCGCTGTTGATCAGGCCGACGCGCCCCATGTAGCAGTTGGCGACCTGGTAGCGCGTGAGGTCGATCGGGTTGTCGGTCGTGAGCTCGGAGTAGACCTTCTTGTGGGTCTTGCCGTAGCCTTTGAGCGCGGGGTCGTTGAAGCCCCCGTTGAGCTCGGGGAGCTTCTGCTTGATGATGTCGGCCTGGATCGTGACGCCGAGGTGGTTGGCCTGGCCGGTCAGGTCGGCCGACAGGCTGTGATCGCCGAGTGCGGTCTTGAACGCGTTGTTGCGGACGTAGCACCACAGCACGGTGAACATGCCGAGGCGATGTGCCTCGGCGAACGCGAGCGAGATCTCGTGGAGCTGCCGCCGCGACTCCGGCGCGCCCCAGTACACCGTGGCGCCGATGCCCAGGGCGCCCATGTCGAAGCACTGGCGGACGTCCCCGAACAACGTCTGGTCGTACGAGTTGGGATACGACATCAGCTCGTTGTGGTTGATCTTCACGATGAACGGGATCTTGTGCGCGTACTTGCGCGCGACGATGCCGAGCACGCCGTAGGTCGACGCGACCGCGTTGCAGCCGCCCTCGATCGCCAGGCGCACGATGTTCTCGGGATCGAACATCTGCGGGTTGGGCGCGAACGACGCGCCGGCCGTGTGCTCGACGCCCTGATCGACCGGGAGGATCGAGACGTACCCGGTGTTGGCGAGCCGGCCGTGCGACATCATCTGGTTCAGCGCGCCGAGGACGCGCGGCGAGCGGTCGCTGTGCGCGAACACGTCGTCGACGTAGCGCGGCGAGGGCAGGGTGAGCGAGCTGGAGGCGATCGTCCGGCACTGGTGATCGAGCAGCGCTGCGTGGTCGCCGAGGATGTCGCGGATCTTGCGGAGCTCCATGCCGAGGTGTATCGCGCGGCCCGGCGGCTCGCGCAAGGTACCGCGCCGCCCGTCGCGGATGTGCGCCGCCGGCCGCGGAAACTTGCCGAGGATCGGGTACGGTTAGGCGGCGGTGATTCCGGAGTCAGACCAGCCTGTGGCCCCGCGCGGGCCCGGATCCGGAGCCCGCGCGTGGCGCGACGCCGTGCGGGCGTTCGCGGTGGTCGGCGTGCTGGTCACCGGCCTGGTCCGGATCAACCTGACGCTGCCGTGGATCGGTCACCTCGGCTCGGCCCTGGTCTCGGTGTTGTTCCTGTACGTGCCGCTCTGGGTCGCGAGCCGGCGCAACGAGGACCTCGCCGACTACGGGTTTCGCGCCGAGCCGCTCGGCCGGAGCCTCGCGATCGCCGGCGTCGCGGTCGCCGTGATCGCGCCGGTGTTCGCGCTCGGGTTCGTCGGGTTCTACGAGGTCGTGTGCCGCTCGGACCTGCTGTCGCACCTCGCGCCTCACCGGATGTGCGGCCACCACGCCGGCCTGGCCGGCCTGCACCTGCCGCGGATCGCGCTGCTCGAGGCGATCCCGCCGCCGGCCGACACGCTGAGCATCGAGTGGTGCATCGTCCAGTGGCTCGTCGTCGGCCTTCCCGAGGAGCTGTTCTTCCGCGGCTTCCTGCTCGAGCGGCTCGAGCGGCGGTTCCCACCGTCGCGGCGGATCCTCGGCGGCGGCGTCGGCCTGGCGCTCGTGCTGTCCGCCGCCGCGTTCGCGCTGATCCACCTGCCCAAGGAGGGCGACCCGCGCGCGCTCGCCACGTTCGTGCCGGGGCTGCTGCTGGGCTGGATGCGATCGGCCACCGGCTCGATCGTCGCTCCCACGATCACCCACGGCTGCTTCAACATCCTGGCGCGCGTGCTCGAGCTGGCGGTGTCGCGATGACCGAGGCGCCGCGGCGCGCCGCGTTCTTCGACATGGACAACACGCTGCTGCGGGTCGAGACCGGCATGAGCTGGGTCCGCTTCCTCTATCGCCGCGGCGAGCTGGCGCCGGCGATGGTCGCCCGGGCGATCTGCTGGCACGCGATGTACAAGCTCGCGATCCTCGACATGGACGCCGTGTTCACCCGCCTGGTCGAGGGCCTGCGCGGCGACTCCGAGGCCGAGATGGTCGCCAAGTGCGAGATCTGGCACCGCGACCACGTCGCGCCCCAGGTCGCTCCCGCCGCGCGCGTCGCGATCGAGCACCACCGCCGGGCCGGCCACCTGCTCGTGCTGGCGACCGGCTCGACCCAGTACGCGGCCCGCCCGGTCGCCGCCGCGATGGGCATCGAGCACGTGCTGTCGTCCGAGCTCGAGGTCGAAGGAGGCGTGTTCACCGGGCGGCCGGCCGCGTTCTGCTTCGGCCACCACAAGGTCGCGCTCGCCGAGCGCTGGGCCGAGCGCCACGGCGTCGATCTCGCGGCGAGCTACTTCTACAGCGACAGCTACAACGACCTGCCGATGCTCGAGCGCGTCGGGACCGCGATCGCGGTCAACCCCGACACCCGGCTGCGCCGCCACGCCCGCCGTCGCGGCTGGCCCACGCCGCGCTGGGCGTAGCGCCGGTCACGCGCCGTGGTAGCCGAGCGCGGCCGGCGGGATGTCGAGCGCGACCAGGATCGTCGTCGGCGTGGTGGCGCCGAGCACGTCGTCGATCCGGGGATAGCCGGCGTCGGTGCCGGGCCGGTTGTCCCAGCGCACCGGCGGCGTCAGGCCGCGGAACACGGTCACGCTGAACCAGCCGGTCTGGGCGCTGTACATCACGTCGTAGACCGGGCCGGCGAGCTCGGCGGCGTAGTCGATCACCAGGTCGCCGGGCCGGCCGGTGACCAGCGTCCCGAGCTTGTTGGGGCGCAGGGTCGTCCGCTCGTTGATGCCGACCGCCGCGACCTGCTCGGGAGCGGCGCCGACCACGACGCACGCCGTCCGCGCCGCCGGCAGATCCCTGGAGCTCGCCATGCCCCGAACCATGGCGCCGGCCCTGCGACATCGCAACGCCTCGACTCGTCAGGCCGGTTGTGTATGCTGCGGCCGGCATGGTTACTCCTGCGCTCGGTGGGCTCGCAATGCTTCCGGCGATCCGCCGGTTGATCGAGCTCGCGCTCGACGAAGATCTCGGTCGCGGCGACGTGACCTCGCGCGCGGTGTTCGGCGGCGCCGGGGCGCTGGCCGGTGGGCCCCCGGTGATCGCCGACATGGTCGCGCGCGAGCCGATCGTCGGCTTCGGCCTCGAGATCGCCGCGACGGTGTTCGCGATGGTCGATCCGCAGATCGCGGTCGAGCTGGGCTGCCCCGACGGCACGCGCGTCGATCGCGGCGCGGTGCTCGCCACGGTGCGCGGACCGGCGCATGGCGTGCTCGCCGCTGAGCGCACCGCGCTCAACTTCGCGCAGCGGCTCAGCGGCGTGGCGACGCTGGCGCGGCGCTACGCCGACGCGGTCGCCGGGACCGGGGCGCGCGTGGTCGATACCCGCAAGACCACCCCGGGGTTCCGCGCGCTCGAGAAGGCGGCGGTCGCCGCGGGCGGCTGCGGCAACCACCGCTTCGATCTCGGGTCGGGCATCCTGATCAAGGACAACCACATCGCCGCGTGTGGCTCGGTGCACGCCGCGGTCGAGGCCGCCCGGGCGCGCGCGCCGCACCCGCTGCGGATCGAGGTCGAGGTCGGAAACCTCGGCGAGCTCGATGAGGCGCTCGCGGCCGGCGCCGAGATCGTGCTGCTCGACAACATGTCGCCGGCGCAGGTCGAGGTCGCCGCGGCGCGCGCCCACGGCCGCGGCGTGCTGGTCGAGGTCTCGGGAGGGATCACGCTGGCAACGATCGTGGATTACGCGCACGCCGGTGCGGACCTGATCTCGGTCGGCGCGATGACCCACTCCGCGCCGGCGGTCGACATCGGCCTGGACGTGCGGACGTGATGCCGTCGACCCCAGGCCGGCTCGCGCAGTGGCTCGGCGCGCACCGCATCGAGCTCGACGAGTGCGACACGACCATGGACGAGGCGGCGCGGCTCGCCCGGGCCGGTGCGCGCCATGGCACGGTGGTGATCGCGCGGGCGCAGCGCGCCGGCCGTGGCCGCGACGGCCGGACGTGGGCCTCGCCGCGCGACGCCGGGTTGTACCTGTCGGCGGTGATCCGGCCGCCGCTGCCGCTGATCGACGTTCCACCGATGACGCTGGCGATCGGGGTCGCGGTGTGCGATGCCGCGCGCGCGATGGGTGCGCCGGCCGTGCTCAAGTGGCCCAACGACGCGCTGGTCGATGGCAGGAAGCTCGCCGGCGTGCTGGTCGAGGCCCACAGCCAGGGCCACCGGCTCGATGCGGTGATCGTCGGCATCGGCGTCAACCTGACGGTCGGTCCGGCATCCGGACCGGGACCGGGCGCGCTGCCGCCCGAGCTCGCCGCCACGGCGATCTCCCTCGATGAAGCCGCGGGAGCGCCGGTCGATCGCGCCGCGTTCATCGACCGGCTGCTGGCCCAGGTCGAGCGCTGGATCGATCGATACGTCGCCAGCGGCCTGGCCGCGATCGGTCCGGCGTGGCGCGAGCGCATGGCCGCCGGGATCTCGGCGCGCGCCCGGGTCGACGGCGTCGAGCTGTGCGGCGAGGTCGCAGGGCTCGATGGCGACGGCGCACTGCTGCTCCGCGACACGACCGGCCGGTTGCATCGCGTGCGGAGTGGTGATGTCGAGGTGATCAAGTCGTCATCGCCGGGCGAGCCACCGGCCGCGGCATGCTAGATCCAGCGATATGACCCGCGGCTACCTCGTGCTCGGCGCCGCTGCCGTCGCCGTCGCCGCGATCGGGCTCTACGCCGTGCTCGGGACCGGGACGGAGAACGCCAGGGACGACAACGAGCCCCGGCGAGCGGCGGCGGATCCGCCGCGGCCTTCCGCTCAGAACAATGCCGAGTCGAGCCCTGGCAAAACTCGGCTCAGCCCGGCAGAGGGCTCGGGCTCGGCCACCGAATACTACGTGGGTGACACGCGGGTCCGCGATCACCGCGCAGGGGAGCACACCCCGATCCAGATGTCGCCGGCACCGCCGCGGCGGCCGGAGCGCCGCGACACGGCGTCACGGCTCACCGCAGATCTTGCGCAGCGGATCCGCCCCGCCATGCGCGCGTGCATCGATGGCGTCCCCGCCGAGCTCCGCGGCGACAAGCCGCGCGTCGAGGGCGAGATCATCGTCGCGATCAAGGACCACCAGGCGACGGTCACCTCCGCCGCGCTCGCGCTGCGCGACGTTCCCGACGCGGCGCAGCTCGGCGTGCGGCCCTGCCTCGCGCGCGCGGCGGTCGGGCTGGTGGCACCCGCCGGCAACGAGGACGACGTCGATGGCTATCCCATCACGCTATCGTTGAGTATGCCGTGACGCGAACGCTCGTCGCATTCGAGTCGTGCCGCGCGCAGCGTGACAGGGGGTGTCACCATTCCGGCGCTGTCGCCCTACGAAAGGGGATACGAAGATGGGAAGCCGAAGGCCGTTGATGACCCCCACCTCGCTATGTATAGTCGCGCGCTCCATGAGACGTTTCAGCGAGCGCGCACGCATCGCCCAGGCCCTCAGCGTCGTGCTCGTGTCGTGTGTGGCGCTCGGCACCCTCGCCGGTACCACAGGGTGCGAGCCGCTCGACGGCCGCCGCCGGGTCCGGGTCGGCAATCGCATGTTCCGCGAGACCCAGTTCATCGATGCGGCCGCCGAGTACCAGAAGGCGTTGACCCAGGTCGACATTCCGACGATCCACTACAACCTCGGGCTCGCCTACTCGAAGGTGTTCAAGCCCGGCTTCGAAGGTCCCGTGCTGCTCGGGCAGCAGGGCGACTTCGTCTGCCAGCAGATTCCAGGCGCCAAGATCGTGCAGGCCGGCGCCTGCGTGAAGGAGGGCGACCGGCACTACGCCGAGTGCGGTGCCTCGAAGGTCGCGCCGATCCAGAAATCGATCGCCGAGCTGAACGAGCAGCTCAAGAACGAGCCCGACGAGGCCAAGAAGAAGGACATCAAGAGCCAGCTCGACGACAAGCAGCAGGATCTGATGCGCTACACCTGCTCGTCGTCGTTCCGCTGCGTCGAGGGCGCGTTCTGCTCGCTGACCTCGCCCGAGATCGCCGATCTCGCGGCGCAGCACTTCCAGACCTGGATCAAGTCGCAGCCCAACGACGAGGAGCTGAAGAAGCAGCTCGCCGAGGCATCCGCGGATCTCGAGAGCGCCAAGAAGGCCGACAACAAGTCGGCGATCTCCACGGCGCAGCGCGAGGTCGACGAGCTGCAGACCAAGGATCAGACCCGCAAGCAGATGACGCTCTTGTGGACCGACTCGGATCAGTACCGCAAGGCGCTCGACTACTGGGAGGGCCTGCTCCGCGACAAGCCGAACGACGGCGAGATCATGGGCGTGCTCGCCGGCATCAACCTCAAGGCCGGTGATTGGCGGAAGTCGATCGAGTGGTACAACAAGGTGGCCGACGTAACCAACGACCCGAGCAGCAAGGTGGCCGCCTACCAGTTCATTGGCAACGTCGCGTGGTCCAAGCTGAACTCGCGGACGCTGGTCGGCACCGAGGCGGTGGAGCTCGCCGATCGTGGGATTGGCGCACTGCAGCGCGCGGCCGAGATCCAGCCCAAGAATCCGCGGCCGGTCGGTCTCGAGGCGTCGATCTTCAACTTCCGGTCCACGGCGCACGGTGCGTCCTGGGCGGCGGCGACCGATCGAGCCAGTGCACAAGATCTATTGAAGCTCTCGCGCGTTCTGGCCGAAGAGGCGAAGAAGGCCCAAGGACAGGCCCCGGGAGCAGCACCATCATCAGCGGCGACGCCATCATCACCGACATCGGCGGGGGCCGCGGCGCCCGCGGGAGCATCGTCTTCGCCCGGCGCCTCTGGCTCGTCGGGGTCCGGTGCCGCCGCGGCATCGCCGACGGCTCCAGCAGCACCGGCGACGCCGGCCGCCAAGGGAACGGCGCCCGCCGGGACCGCGTCCGCGGCACCCCCGGCAGCGCCTGCCACGCCGCCGGGAGCCAGCGGAACGGCACCCGGCGCATCCGGGACGGGAACGGCACCTGCGCCGGCCCCGGCTGGAACCGCACCCTCGGCACCGTCGGCGGCGCCCGCTGCACCGTCGGCGGCGCCCGCAACCGCACCTGAGACGCCACCCGCTGCCCCTGCGACTGGGAGTCCGGCAGAGAAGTCCGGCGGCTGATTCGCCAAACAAGGAGCAGCCGACAATGGCCCGTGACGTAGAAAAGACCACTCCGTTCGTGAAAGACGACAAGAAGCCCGGCAAGGGACGAACCGGGCACGCGCACACCGTCCCGGCGATGTTCGGTAACTTCGAGGCCGCCAAGAAGCGCAAGCTTCCGGGGTGGGCCGTGCCGCTGCTCGGGGCGATGCTCGCGGTCCATGTCGTCCTGTTCGTGACGATGTGGGTCAAGACGATCTGGGACATCGAGCAGCTCGAGCGTCCCAAGAGCTCGGTCGACCTCGCGATCGCGCCGCCGCCGCCGCCGCCGCCGCCGCCGCCCAAGGGTGGCGTCAAGCCCAAGGACGTCACGATCACGCCCAAGAAGGTGCGGGTCCGCGACATCGTCCAGCCGGTGCGGATCGAGCAGAAGGAGGTCGCTCCGCCGATCGAGAGCGGCGATCCCAACGGCGTCGAGGGTGGCGTCGAAGGCGGTGCCGTCGGAGGCGATCTCAACGGCGTGGTCGCCGCGCCGCCCCCGCCCCCGCCGCCGCCGCCCCCGGCGCCGCCGCAGAACGTCGCGCCGACCACGGTCGAGGCCAACCGGATCTCCGGCGAGAAGAACATCGTCCCCGACGATGTCACCAAGACCGAGATCAGCCGATCCGGCAAGGACAAGCTGGTCGGCAGCTACAAGCTCTGCCTGACCGGCGAAGGCAACATCGCGTCGGTCGTGCAGCTCAAGAGCACGGGCTTTCCGGCGTATGATTCGAAGATCCAGTCCACGATACGAGGTGAATGGCGATACCGGCCATTCATGATGAACGGCAAGCCGACACCGGTGTGCACCGCGGTCACGTTCATCTACTCGCAGCACTAGCTTTCATCAGACAGTTACGTACCAGCAACCTTCAAGCAGGAACGTGCCATGGGACTCGACCTCGTAGAACTCTGGAACAACATGTCCATCATCGTGAAGGTCATCACCGTGTTGATGATCGGCATGAGCGTGTTCATGTTCTACGTCATCGCCGAACGGCTCCTGACGTTTCGAGCGGCGAGCGATCAGAGCATCCGCTATGTGCAGGCGCTCGGCGAGTACCTGCGGCAGCACAAGGTGAACGAGGCGCTCAATGCGGCCCGCACCATGCCCAAGAGCCCGGTCGCCAAGGTGATGGAGTCGGGGCTGACCGCCCTGATCCAGGGCCGCGAGGCGCTCAAGACCGAAGGGCCCGACGACGTCGGCGACTTCGATCTGGTCGACTCGGTCAACCGCGCGCTCGAGCGGGTCAAGGAACGCGAGACCTCGAACCTGCGCCGTGGTCTGGCCTACCTCGGTACGGTGGCGTCGGCGACGCCGTTCATCGGTCTGCTCGGAACCGTCGTCGGCATCCTCGGCACCTTCCAGCTGCTCAAGGGCGGCAGCGTGACGATCAACGAGATCGGCCCGAAGATCTCCGAAGCGCTGGTGTCCACCGCGCTC
>DASWRS010000512.1:0-10681 GCA_036403075.1 Kofleriaceae bacterium | reverse complement strand
CTGAAGCTCTGGCGAGCGGTGACCCAGCCGGTGACTGCCGGCACCGCGGCAGCCGCCGCATAGCGACCTTGGGGCGGCGGCGGATCACGCCGGCCAGCGGTGGGGTCCACCGCTACGGCTACGCCCTTCAGGCTCCTAGCGCAGCGGGCGGGCCGCGAGCCACGCGTCGGCCGCGGCGCGCCGGGGCTCGTGGCCGGCGCCGGCCTCGCGGAAGCGGTCGCGGGCACGCGCGGCGAGGGTCCGCGCCCGGGCACGATCGGGCGGGGACGCGTCCCAGATCGTCTGCGCCAGGGTGAGCTCGCCCTCGGCGATCTTGGGTCCCGCGGTCGGATCGTCCTTGCGCCAGCTCGCGATCCCGCGATCGAGCGCGGCGATCGCCTCGCGGATCCGGCCGCTGGCCGCGTAGGCCCGATCGATCACGCCGACCAGCGCGTCCGCCACCGCCGGCGCGTCGCGGCCGAGCGCGGTCTCGAGGATCGCCAGGCCGCGCGGGCACGCCGCGAGCGCGTCGCGCGGCCGCTTGAGCTCGAGCTCCATCGAGCAGATGTCGAGCAGGACGATCGCGTAGTTGGCGTGCGCGGTGCCGAGCGTGGCCGCCATGATCGACAGGGCGCGGCGGTAGTGCTGCAGCGCCCCGGCGTAGTCGGTCTGGGCCTGGAGCACGTCGCCGACGTGGAGGTGGGCGATCGCGGCCTGCGAGTGCTCGGGGCCGACGGCGGTCTCGACCACCGCGAGCGCGCGGCGGAACACCTCGCCGGCCTCGGCGTTCTGCTGGCGATTGCGCAGCACGTCGCCCAGGCCCGACAGGATGGTGAACACGCGCATGCTGCCCGGGCCGAGCGCGCGCTCGGCGATCGCCAGGGCGCGGCGATCGTGGTCCAGGGCGTCATCGAGCCGGCCGAGCTTGAGCTCGGCGTTGGCGATCGCGGCCAGCGTGCGCGACACCTCGGGGTGCTCGGGGCCGAGCGCGCGCTCCTCGATCGCGAGGACCTCGCGGAAGTAGCCGAGCGCCTGGGCCGAGGACTCGGAGCGCTCGTGGCCGTTGGCGAGCGCGCCGAGGTGGTAGAGCGCCATCGCGACCTCGGGGTGCTCGGGGCCGAGCTCGCGGCGGCGCAGCGCGAGCGCCTCCTCGCACTGCGCGTGGGCCTCGACGTAGTGGCCCTCGCGCTCGAGCGCGTGACAGACGTTGCTGCGGAACTCGGCGCGGCTCGCCGGCCGGGCGCCGGCGCGGAGCAGCGCCGCCTCGCCGCGGCGGATCATGTCGTGCGCCTCCTTGAAGCGATCGAGATCGGCCAGGACCGCGACCGCGGCGCTGAGCGAGGCCAGCGCGACGTCGTCATCGCCGCTGGCCTCGGCGGCCCAGATCGCGTCCTCGAGCTGGGAGAGCGCGCGGTCCCACTCGGTGCGCGACACGTGCAGCCGCCCGGTCAGGTACGACAGCTCGGCGCGCAGCGGCAGGTAGTCGCGCGCGGCGTCGCCGGCGGCGAGCCGGACGGTGAGCGCCAGGCCGTCGGCGTACTTGCCGGCGTCGTTGAGCACGCGGGCCTCGGCGAGCTTCTGGCGCACGAGGTCGACCCGGGTCGCGATGCCGGGGTCGGCCGGCGGCGCGACCGGGCGGGTCAGGGCCGCGAGGTCGCCGCAGCCCGCGATGCTGCTGAGGCCGTGGGCCGCCTGGACGGCGTGCTCGACGATGTCGGCGTCGGGCCGGCGCAACAGCCGGGTCAGCTGCTCGAGCTCGCGCCGGCGCACGTCGAGGCACGCCATGCGCAGGTCCATCAGCGGCTCGGACTGTTCGCCGCGGACGCGGGTCGCCCGGCAGGCGTCGCCGTGCATCGCCACCCATTGCGCGGCGTAGCCATCGAGGATCGGCTCGACGCGGCGCCACGCGTCGGCGGCGTACGGCAGCCCGGTCGCCGCGAACGCCGCCTGGATCTCGGCGCGCGTGCTCGGGGTCCAGGTCTCGGCGAGCTGGCCCGCCGCGCCGGCGCACAGCGCGACCGGCGCCTCCCGGGTGAGCGCGTAGGCGGCGATGCCGGCGCCGGCGAGCGCCACCGCGGCCGCGGCGACGATCAGCTGCACCCGGCGGCGCCGCCGCACCGGCTCGTGGTTCAGCACCGCGAGCAGGCCGTCCATCCGGGGGTAGCGGTCGTCGGGCCGCTCGGCGAGCCCGCGCAGCACGGCGCGCTGCAGCCACACCGGCACGCCGCGGCCACCTGCGGGGATGCGGCCCGAGGCCGACTCGCGCCGGGGTGGCAAGAACGGGTGGACGCCGAACAGCGCCTCGTAGAGCGTCACGCAGAAGCTGAACTGGTCGGCGCGGGCGTCGGCGGGCTGGCCGATCTGCTGCTCGGGAGCCATGTACGCGGGCGTGCCCTGGACCGCGCCGGTGCGCGTCAGCGAGGCCGCCAGCGCACCGCCGGCCAGCGCGCGGCCGAGCTCGGGCGCGGGCACGGCGTCGGCGTCGGCGGCCTCGACCGCGCGCGCCAGGCCGAAGTCGGTGACCACGACGCGACCGTCGTCGCCGACCAGGAGGTTGGCCGGCTTGAAGTCGCGGTGGATCAGGCCGGCGGCGTGGGCGGCGGCCAGGCCGCGCCCGGCCTTGACCAGCACGGCGACGATCTCCGACCACGATCGCGGCGCGGTCGCGACCCAGTCGTCGAAGGTCAGGCCGTGGATGTACTCCATGGCGATGAACGTGCGGCCGCCCGCGGCGCCGACGTCGTAGACCGAGATCACGTTGGGATGAGACAGCCGGGCGAGGGCCTGGGCCTCGCGCAGGAACCGCGCCCGCGCGTCGGGCCGCCCGGCGACCTCGCGGCGCAGGACCTTGAGCGCGATCGTGCGATCGAGCTCGGGATCGTGGGCGGCGTAGACCACGCCCGCGCCGCCGGCGCCGAGCGCGCGGTGGACGATGAACCGGCCGATCACGCTGCCCGGCACCAGGAGCTCGTCGGTCGCGACCCGAACGCCGAGCGTGGCGATCACGACCGGGCGGTCGGCGCCGGCGGGGCCGTCCGCGGCGGTCGCCGCGCGCTGGGGGTCATGTGTGGTCTGGTTGGTCACGCCGGCACCTCGCCGAGGTTACCGATGCCGTCAGCCGCTGCCCCGCCGGTAGGCGTCGGGATCGATACGATCGCGACGCAGCCAGCGGTAGATCTGCTTGCGGTCCTTGCCCAGGAATGCCGCGATGTCCTTGACGTTGCCGTGGAACTCCTCGACGAGCTGGCGCAGCTGCCGGGGGCTCGGCACCTCGCCGCCGGCGAGCAGGAGCGGTGGCGTGGGCGGGCCGTCGGCCCGAGCATCGGCCTTGGCATCGGCCTTGGCATCGGTCTTTGCTCCGGGCCGGGCCTGCCGCGGGCGCTGCATCGCGGGCGGCAGGTCATCGACGCCCAGCTGGCCGCCGTCGGGCCGGGTGAGCAGGGCGGCCCGGACCAGCTGCCGCAGCTCGCGGACGTTGAACGGCCAGCTGTGGAGCGCCATTGCCTCGAACGCCGCGCCGCTGAGCTCGAGGCGGACGCGCGGGCCGAGCTGGGCGACGAAGTGGTCCCACAGCGGCGCGAGATCCTCGGGCCGATCGCGCAGCGGATCGAGCTGGACCACCGACTCGGTCAGGCGAGCATAGAGATCGGCGCGAAACCGGCCGTGCGCGACCTCGTGGCCGAGATCGCGGTTGGTCGCCGCGACCACCCGGACGTCGATCAGCGCCTCGGTCACTGCGCCGATCGGCCGGATCGACCGGGCCTCGAGCACGCGCAGCAGCTTGGCCTGGATCTCGGGCGCCAGCTCGCCGATCTCGTCGAGGAACAGCGTGCCGGCCTGGGCGGCGCGGAACAGCCCGGCGCGGCTCGAGTCGGCGCCGCTGAACGCGCCGCGCTCGTGGCCGAACAGCTCGCTCTCGACCAGGTTGCTGGGCAGCGCCGCGCAGTTGACCGGCACGAGCGCTCCGCTGCGCCGGCTGGCGCGGTGGATCGCCGCCGCGAGCAGGTCCTTGCCGGTGCCGGTCGGTCCCAGGATCAGCACCGGCGTGTCGGAGGGCGCGATCCGCGCGGCGAGCTCGAGCGATCGGCGCAGCGATCGGCTGCGCCCGATGAACGGCGGCTCGAGCGCCGGCTCGGGTGCGCCGGGCTCGGGCGCGCCGGGCTCGAGCGCAGTGAACCGAAATACCGTGTCTCCGATGCGCAGCAGATCGTCGCATGCGATCACCTCCCGCGCGATCCGGACACCATGGAGGTAGACGCCGTTGCGGCTCCCCAGGTCGCGGACCCAGTACCGGCCGTGGATCTCCGACCAGTGGATCTCGGCATGGCGGCGCGAGACCAGCGGATCATCGAGCTGGATGTGGCGCTCGTCACCGACATCGCGGCCGAGCTGGACCGGCTCGGGGCCGAGCGCGAATCCGGCGCGGCCGCCGTGGACGCGGCCGAACAGCACCACCAAGGCGTGGCGGGGTTCCTCGGCGGGTCCCCGAGTCCGATCCTCGGCCGTCTCCCGCTCGTCCTGATCCTGGCCTTGGCGCCGCGAGCTCACGCGAGCCCGAAGCATACCAGGTGGTTCGTCGATCCACCGGCGCTCCCGCCCGGCGCCGGTGAGCGGCGGTCGTCGGGGCGATCGGCGGCGCAGGTCCTGACGGCCGACCCGGCGATGATCGCGCGCGCGGGCCGCACCGCCGGCGGGAACACCGCGCATCCGCGCACTCTCGTGTATCGAGTCCCGGCTTGCGGCGACTGCCGCGATCCGGGATAGTCCGATCATGTCGACTTCGATCCTGGACGACGAAGATGCAGTGTTCGACGTGGTCGTGAACCACGAGGAGCAGTATTCGATCTGGCCGGCGGATCGCGAGCCGCCGGCGGGCTGGCAGCGGACGGGCACGTCGGGGAAGAAGGCCGAGTGCCTGCAGCGGATCACCGAGCTGTGGACCGACATGCGACCGCGGAGCCTGCGGATCCGGATGGCCGAGGCCGAGGTGGCCGACGCAGGCACCGCAGGCGCGGCCGGCGCGGCGCCCGATGCGGGACAACGCACGCGGGGCTGACGTCGCAGCGAATCGTCGCCGGATCGGGTGGCGCTCGGTTGCCTCGGGTTGCGTCGCGTGCCTCGGCGGCCGCCGGTTGCCTCGGGTTGCATCACGCGTAGTAGTGATGCTGACCAAAATACTTGCGTGTATCCATGATAATCATTGATTGTCATTCGCCAGGCGATCTCGTGAGGATGTGACGCACTCGAATGTGCATGTCAGTAGAGAACTTGTTGTCGTGAATCGAATGTCGAGCTGGCTTGCCTCGGTGCCGATTCCGATCTCGTCCGGCGTGGCCGCGGCGCTTCGATCCGGGTCTCGCGGAGCAGCCACGCGGCGGCCGCGGTCGCTCCGTCTCCGGCCGCGCCGCCCCAGCGGCAGTCGATGATAGCGCTACCAGCGGATCGCCTCCGGGACCTCCGCGAACAGCAATCGTAGCTCGGGCAGCTTGTCGTGCTGGCGCTGGATCTCGCGCCATACCGTCGGATGCTGGCGTTTTCGGACAATGTCGCGTAGCTCCGCGAGGCGAGGTTCTGCTGCGTCACGACCGCGCTCGTACCGGTACTGGTGAATGTGGGCAACGTAGTCGAGATAGGCTTGGCGGCGCGACCGGAGAAGGTCGTCCCGGGCGTTCAGCCGCAGCGTGCGGATCGTGTAGTCGGCGCGTTCGCGGTCGCGTGTGCCCTTGGCGGCCAGTGGCGTGAACAGGTACGTCTCGCGGAGATCCAGCATCAGCAGGTTTGTCGCGTCTTCGACGCGAGGATCGATCAGCGCGGGCTCACCGTCCGGAGGTGGCACGATCGGCGCGTGTGGCCTGCGCGCGACCTCGGTCGGCGCAGTCGCGTCGCCGACGAACACCGCGAAGTGGTTGCCCTTGGGGCCGTTGCACGGGCCGCAGGCGTAGACGTAGTTGCTCCAGGCAAAGACGACGTTCGGGTACAGGCTCTTGGGGCGGACATGCTCGATCTCGTCGGCCCTGCTGTCCTCGCAGTACGCGCAGCGCAGCACGCCGGAACACATCCGATCGAGCGTGCGCTTCACCTCGTCGAAGACGGGGTTGCCGCGCGTGTTGCGGAGGTCGAACAGGCGCTTGCCCTCGGCGACCTGCTCGGCATAGGAGCCCGCCGAGTCGACCTCGGCCTGGAGTGCACGTAGTCCAGCCGCCGCTGCGTCGGGTAGCGCGATATCAGGCAGCAGGATCATGGGAGCTGGTGACGCTGGCGTCGGTCGGCAGGATCTCTCGAAGCTCTGCTTGCGCCTGCTTCTCGCCATCGGAGAGCGAGCCGATGAGCTCTTGGGTGTTGAGCTCGGCGAGGCGCTCGAGCTTCTCTTGCCCGCTGTCGGACCGCGCGACACCATGGCCGAAGACCCCGGTGCCATAGGCGTCGAGTATGTTACCGTAAAGCAGCCGCTTGAGCGCGAGGCCGGTCACCATCTCGCCGCGATCTTCGGAAGCAGCGGAGCCCGGCTGCGGCAGCCGAAACACGGAGCCCACCTCGGCGGCCTGGCAGATGAGTGGGCTGTGCGTCGAGACAATGAACTGCACGTTGGGAAAGTGCTTGCGGAACCACACGCCGATCGTGCGCTGCCAGCTCGGGTGCAGGTGTGCATCGATCTCGTCGACGATCACGATGCCGGGCTGGATGATCTGTGTGCAGTCGGCGGAGAACAGGCCAGCACCGGTGCCGCCAGATACCAGGGCCATCTGCCGCACCAGCTCGAACGTCATGCTGAGCACCGAGCGATAGCCGTCCGACAGGTCCTGCACCGCCACGCGGAAGCTGTTGGCATCCACGAACTCGATCCCGCTCGAGGTCACGTCGCGCAGCCGCACGTCGTGTGGCAAGAACCCGGGTTGGTTGATGAACGCGATGATCGGCGCGAGCAACGCGCCTTCTTTGTCGCGCTCGAGTTGCTTGAACTTCAGGCTCTGGAGCCATGACACGGCCTCGGTCAGCGCGACGGCCTCCCCGAACACCGAGAGGTGTCGCGCGAGCCTCGGCTGGCTGATGTACAGCTTCTCGAGCTCCTTGTCGCCGCCGGTGAACCGACGAAACGGGCCGTAGGACGCGCTGAACCAGCCGCCGACTGCCCCTGTGCTCCAGATATTGCGAAGCGTCCGGGTCTGGATCGTGTGCTCGGTAGCTTCGATCGTGTTCTCAGCCCGGCTGAGCGCAACGCCTACCGGCAACCACGGGCGCGATCCATCGGTCACGTGAGCGTCGCCCGGAAGTCCGATCGAAAGCTCGATGGTGGCCTTGTCGGCACCTGTTCGCAGCCACTCGGTCCACGACTGACGGAGTCCCGCCGCCTCGGTGGGGCCGACGAGCGCGAGGGCAATCGAGCGCAGGAACGAGCTCTTGCCGGCCCCATTGTCACCGAGGATGACGTGCCAGCCCGCGCCGCTGATCTCGGGCGGTAGCTCCCAGGTCAGCGCGGCGATCGAACGCACGTTGCGGATATGAACGCGGCGCAGGTGCATCGCTGCGCGCAGCATACCTCAGCCCTCTGCGGTCGGCGGCGCGGCCCGGCGCGGGCGGATAGGGCGGGGGTGCTCACCGAGCGTACGGCTACGCGACAGGCTGCATTCCAAGCGTTTCGACGGGGCGGCGGACATCGCCAGGGAGGCAAGGCGCCCCGCCCGGTCCGGCAGGGCGGCCCGGTGATAGACTCGCCGCTGGGATGAGAGACGCGCTGTTCGCGCTGGTGAAGAACCCGACCGCGGTGACGTACGGCGAGCTGCTGCGCCAGGTCGTCACGCAGCCCGGCTTCCAGATCTACACCGACGACATGCGGGTGCTGCGCGAGAAGTTCGAGGCCGGCGACTTCGCCGGCGTACGCGACGGCATTGCCGCCGTGATGCGGTTCTGGATCCACAGCCCCGAGATCCACCTGATGGCGTGGTCGGTCGCGAAGCGGCTGGGCGACGCGGAGACCGAGAAGCTCGAGGGGCTGATCACGCAGGCCTGCGTCGCGGGGATGCAGGCGAGCGGCGACGGCAGCCTCGCGCAGCCGTACCAGATCGCCCACGTCGACGACGAGTACGCGCTGCTCCGGTTCATGAAGCTCCCGTTCACGCGATACGGATCGATGGCGTCGGCCGAGGGGCGCACGATCGACGTGTTCCACTGCGGCGACGGCCGGGCGCTGCATTTCGAGCTGCCGGGGGTGGGTGGTCTGTTCGCGCGGCCCGGCGCGCCGGCGGGTCCCTCGCAGGGCGACCTGGCCACCGTGCGGGTCCGGCCGCCGCCGCGGGGGCGAGGTGCCGCGGCGCGGTGGCACCGGCCGCTGATCATCGCCGCGATCGTGCTCGGTGCCGTCCTCGTCGGTCTGCTGATCCGGGGGTAGGTCGGCCGCTCAGGGCGCGGGCGGCACGAGGACGCTGCCCGGCGGGACCACCAGGCGGTAGCCGTCCTGGTCGGTCTGGATCACCACGCGCGTGCCCTGGAGCAGGTCGCGCAGCCGCTTGACGTTGCTCTTGATCGAGCTGTTGTGGCGCAGCGGCACGTAGTCGCCGGCCCACAGCGCGCGCGCGATGCCGGCGCGATCGAGGTAGTTCGCCTCGGCCGTGACGAAGGCGTAGAGCAGCCGGCGCAGGACGATGCGCGAGGTCAGCGCCACGCGCACGGAGCCGTCGAGGATCTCGTGGCGGGTGCCATCGATCACGAGCGCGGGCTGCGGCGCGGCGGCGTCGTCCCGGCCGGCGGCGGCGGCCCGCGACCGGAGCACCTCGTACAGCGCGGGGACGAGGCGCGGATCGGCGCGGCACTCGGCGGCGTGGCTCGCCGCCGCGCGCAGGTGCTTGGCAGCCCGGCGGGCGCGGCCGTGCCGGGTCGCCAGGACGGCGCGCGCCAGATCGAGCAGCGCGCGATCGAAGGCGTAGTCGGCGCTCACCGGGATCGCGACGTCGAGGTGGGGCTGCACCCGGGGCGCCTCGCCGGAGCACGCGGCGCGCAGCACCGCGCGGACCTGGGCGCGGACGAACGCGCCGCGCCGGGTGGGCGGCACCGGGACGTCGTGCGACAGCCAGCCCGAGGCGTTGGGATCGTCGTCGGCGAGGATCTCGTCGAGCAGCACGGCGGTGTCGCCGCGGCGGATCAGCCGCGCCCCGGCCGACAGCAGCAGCGCCGTGACCTCGGCGTGGCGTCCGAGCGCGCGGAGGTGACGAGCGGACTCGCCCAGGATCGCCGCGATGTCGAGCTCGCTGTCGGGCAGCGCCTCGATCAGCGCGGCGCGGAGCTCGTCGCGCACGCCGGCGTCGAGCTCGGCGACGACGGCCTCGCGCACCAGATCGTGCATCGCGTAGCCGGCATCGGTGGCGTCGAGGATCAGGCGGTGGACCAGATCGTCGACGACGGCGGGGTCGGCCCCGAGGCGCAGGGCGAGGCCAAGGACCAGGCCGCGCGGCAGCGCCACGTAGCCGAGCGCCAGCACGCCGGCGATCCGCCGGTGCTCGGGGCCGAGCGTCTGGACCAGGGCGCGGAGCGGCTCGTCGTCGGAGCGCAGCGCGACGTGGGCCCGGCGGAGCAGGGCGGGGTTGCCCCGCGAGCGCTGCCACGCGGCCTCGAAGTCACCGGCGGGTCCGTAGAGCTCGACCAGGCGCTCCCACAGCTGCGCCGCGTCGCCGCGGTCGAGGCCGTCGAGCCGGAGCTGCATGCGGTCGGGTGTCCCGGCGCCGATCGGGACGAGCTCGCGCGAGGTCGCGATCAGCCGGCCGGCGTGCAGCCGCCGGGCGGCGGTCTCGACCACGAGGCTGCGCGCGTCGGGCGCCAGGCAGTGCAGGTCATCGAGCACGAGCAACGCGGCGAGATCATCGAGCAGCGCCCACAGCGCCTCGAGCTGCGCGGCGTCGTCGGCCGCGAGCTCGCCGCGCGCCGCGCCGAGCCGGCGGTGGACGGTCTCGGCCAGGTGCGCGATCGACGCGCCCGCGGTGAGCTCGAGGACCATCGCCGGCCCGGGCCCCGGCCAGGTCGCGGCGTGGGCGGCCGCGAGCGTCGATCGGCCGGTGCCCGGCAACCCGCAGATCACGGCGACCGGGACCTCGACGAGGCCGCGGGCGAGGCGCTCGAGCTCGTGCGCGCGGCCGACGAGCATGCCGGCGGCCGGCAACGGCGATCGCGGTGCGGCGCGCCGGGCCGGTAGCCGCTCGCTGAACGCGAACCGCCAGGCGGATGCGGGAGGAGTCGGAATGGATCCGGACCCAGCAACCGAGGTGCCAGCCGGCGCGCACGTTTCCGGCGGCCTCGGTGGCCCTCGTCCCGCGCACGTGTCACACGCGAGGCCGGCGGCGAGACACCCCGTCCTCGCCGCGCCGGCGCATGCCGCCGGATTCGCAGCGCGGGCACCGCGCGCGACGCGGCGCGGCTGTGACAGCGTGTGACATCTCCGGCGCGCAAGCCGGTGGATTCTTGGGCCGCTTCGCCCGGGATCCCGGGAGTCACGGCCCGTGTGACACCCGCTCCGTTCTCCCGGGCTCGAACACGCGCCGGGTCCTTGTCGGTCATCGCGACCGGAACCGACCTAGGGCCGCTTGATTCGACCGTCTTTCAGTCCGGCCGGTAGAGCACCTGGCGGCGCTTGCCGCGCCACTCGAGCACGAGGAAGTCGCCGATCTGCTCGGCGGTGGCCTCGTCGAGGCTGCGCCGCGGGGTGGCCTGGAGGCAC